>NZ_JBEXCY010000016.1:0-42187 GCF_040605515.1 Dactylosporangium sp. NPDC005572
TTCGGCACCCGGATACACGCCATCAGACCGGCTTTGCCGATATCCAGCGCGGCGATCCGCTCTACCAATTGCACTGTTTCGTCGGTTGCTTCCATCCCGTTGCTCCTCGTCGTGCGGTGCAGACACCATCAGGTGGCTGCCCGCGGGGCCGAGGGACAACAAGAGGCGGACTCGCGTGCTCGAAGCAACAATGCAGGGCCCTGGAACCGGCTCCCAGCGTCAGACTACTTGACGGTCTCATCGAACCAAGCCGCGACGACGTCGGCGGGCAACCACCCCATTTTCCCACCCGCCAGGGCGTCCACAAAGGACAGAGATGACTACTTGACGATTAGCAAGATCGGAGGTCTCGATGCCCGGCATCGGGATCAGGACCGGCGCCCGCATTGCTCGACGTCGGCGACGCCGCCGGGTTGGCCACCACCCTGGACGCCTGGACGCCTACGCCGGCCTGGCCCCGGTCACCCGCCGCTCCGGCGGCAGCATCTGCGGCCGGCACCTACCCAGAGGCCGCAACAAACCCAGGCCCCGCAGCGCCGCCGTCCTGTTGTCACCCGCCACTGCTGTCCCTCGGCCCCGGCAACGGCCTCCTCGTCGCGTTCGGCGGCCCGCCGGGCCGGCGCCTGCACGCATCCGATGCGGTGCAGCACGAGTCCACCCCGGTGCGCTCGGGCTCGCCGATCGCGGTACCCACTGCGGCACTGCCACGTCCCGGCGTGCCGTTCCGACATCGGGTGTCACATCATCGGGTCTCACATCATCGGACAGCGACGCCGGATAGGGCCGACAGCAGCAGATCAAACATCTGACGTTCCAGCTGGCCCGGCGGCAGGGCTACGGGGTCGACGAAGCTCTGCAGCAGCGCTCCCTCACGGATCACTATGATCATGCGTCCGAGTGTCTGCGGCGGGACCTCGACGGCCCGACCCGCGCGTTCCAGCAGCCCGATCACCAGTCGGCCAACCGCGATCTGCAGTTCCCTGTCCCGCCGGGACAACACCTCTGCCGCCGCAGCGTCACGCATGGCGTGCAGGCTGAACTCGGTCGCGACCAGGAAATACGACCGCTCGTCGGGGTGGACGCGGGCGAGCATCTCGGCGATCGTCGGCACCGTCAATGCGCCACTCGCCTGCGCAGCGAGCTCCTCCACGCGCGTGAGTGCCCGCGCGGCGTGGCGGTCGAAGAGCGCGAAGAACAGCTCCTCCCGGGTCGCGAAATTCGAGTAGAACGCGCCACGCGTGTAGCCCGCCCGACGGCAGATCTCCTCGATGCCGGCACCCCGGAACCCGCACTCGGCGAAGACCTCGCCAGCCGCATCGAGGAGCCGCCCCAGGGTCTCCGGGCGCCGCTTCGTTACTCCCTTGGGCATTGGTCTCCCCACCCGTTGACAACACTTGTGACCAAGCTTACGGTACAGCAACGTATCCGATACACATATGTATCGGATGACATCACGGCCCTGTCACGAACGAAGGGACACCCCGATGACCAACTGTCTGCCCGACGCTCTTGCCGCCGCTCTCGGCCCGGGCGCTGAAGCCCTGACCGTGACGTTGCCGCCCGAGTTCGGCTCGCTCGAGGAGGAGCGCCACCACCGCAAGGAGCAGCTCGCCGCCGGCTTCCGCCTGTTCGGCGCACTCGGCTTCGCCGAGGGCGTCGCCGGGCATATCACCGCCCGCGACCCGGAGCACCCGGACCTGTTCTGGGTCAATCCGTTCGGTATGAGCTTCAACCAGATCAAGGCGTCCGACCTCGTGCTCGTCAACGACGAAGGCAGGGTCGTCGAGGGCCGCCGCCCCGTCAACCGCGCCGCGTTCGTCATCCACGCCCAGGTACACGCGGCGCGGCCAGACGTGGTCGCGGCCGCGCACTCCCACTCGGTGCACGGCAAGACCTTCTCCTCCCTCGGTCGGCTATTGGACCCGCTGACCCAGGACGCGTGCGCCTTCTTCGAGGATCACGGCCTCTACACCGACTACCGTGGCGTGGTCAACGAGGTACAGGAGGGCAAGCGGATCGCCGCAGCTCTGGGCGACCACAAGGCGGCCATCCTGCAGAACCACGGCCTGTTGACCATCGGCCACACCGTCGCCGAGGCCGTCTGGTGGTTCGTCACCATGGAGCGCTCGTGCCAGGCCCAACTGCTCGCCATGGCCGCCGGCACCCCGAAGCTCATCGACCGTGACACCGCCCTGCTGGTCCATCGACAAATCGGCGGCCATCTCGCCGGCTGGGTCCAGGCCCAGCCGCTCTTTGACTGGGTCACGGCGCGCCAGCCCGATTTCCGCGACTGACATGCCGCCCCCGGCCGCGCCAGGTTCGGGGTCCGCCACTTCCGCCGCAACACCGTCCCAGCCGAACAACGAGTTTCGTCGCGGCCGTCACAGACAAGACACGACGTTCACCGGCAGCGACAGCTTTTCGCGCCGCCTGACTGTCCATACCCGAGCAAGCTCAAACCGAGACCGCCTCCGGGGCCGCGATGACATTCGGCCTCGGCATCGTCAAATAGATACACCTGGAACGAGGTACTGCATGACGTTCAATCTCGCAACCGTCCTGCGCGAGTCGCGGGAGGCGTTCGCACCTGCGCCGATGTGTCACACAGCGACGGAGACCTTCAGCTACGCCGACATCGATCGCCTGTCCGGCCGCCTGGCCGACGGCCTGCGCCAGCACGGCCTACAGCCCGGCGATAAGGTCGCGCTCCAGCTGCCCAACATGGCGGAGTTCATTGTCGCCTATTTCGGCGCCCTCAAGGCGGGGCTGGTGGTTGTGCCGCTCAATCCGCTGCTGCGCACCGGCGAGCTGGAGTACCACCTGCGTGACTGCAACGCGAAACTTCTGATCACGTCGGCGATATCGCTCGATCAGGCAGCCCCGGCCGCGGCGGCCAGCGCCGTGGACCTCTACCTGGTCGGTATGCCGAACGGCACGCATTCACCCTTCGCCGGCCTCTACGCCGCAGAAGACTCCGGCTACATCGAGGCCACATCGCCGGAGGACACGGCCGTGCTGCTCTACACCAGCGGCACCACCGGTAAGCCCAAGGGAGCGGAGCTCACCCACTTCCAGCTGTACATGAACTGTTCCGTCACCAGCGAGCTGTTCGCCCTCCGGCAGCAGGACACGCTGCTCGCCGTCCTCCCGCTGTTCCACGTCTTCGGACTGTCCACAATCCTCAACGGCGCCGTCCGCCGTGGCGCGAGCCTTGCCCTGCTGCCCAAATTCGACCCAGCCCAGGTGCTGAACACGATCGAGACAAGACGGTGCACCGTGTTCGCCGGCGTACCGACGATGTACGGCGCGTTGCTGCACGTCGACGGGCCTACCCGCGACCTCGGCTCCCTGCGGCTGTGCGTCTCCGGCGCCTCCGCGCTGCCCACCGAGCTGCTGCACGCGTTCGAGGAGAAGTTCCCCGGCGTTGTCATCCTCGAAGGCTACGGCCTGTCCGAGACGGCATCCGCCACCACCTTCAACCGCAGTGCCGAGCAGCGCAAGATCCTGTCGATCGGCACGCCCATCTGGGGCGTCGATGTGCAAGTGATCGGCGACGACGGCGCACAGCTGCCCTCCGGCCCCGACCACGTCGGCGAGATCGTTGTGCGCGGCCACAACGTCATGAAGGGGTACTACCAGCGCCCAGACGAAACCGCGAAGGTTCTCGCCGACGGATGGCTGCGCACCGGAGACCTAGCCTACCGCGACACGGACGGCTACCTGTTCATCGTCGACCGGGCGAAAGACCTGATCATCCGCGGCGGCTACAACGTCTACCCGCGGGAGGTCGAGGAGGTTCTGTACGGCCACCCCGCAGTCGCCGAGACCGCGGTCGTCGGACGGCCGGACGAGCGGCTCGGCGAGGAGGTCATCGCCATCGTCTCCCCCAAACCCGGCGCTACCGTCACACCGGACGAGCTCATCGCGTACTGCCGCGACCGGCTTGCGCCCTACAAGTACCCGCGGGAGATCCGCATCGTGGACACCCTGCCGACCGGCCCCACCGGCAAGATCCTCAAACGCGAGATCCGACAGTCGTTGGTGTCCTGACCAAGCCTCGGCCGCACGTCACCGGCCCCGCCGACGACGTGCGGCCGAGGCGAACTGTCGTCAGGGCCGCCACGTTCGTCGCGCTCCCCAGCCACCGACGCCGCCTGACACAACGGACGCTGCGACATGCCCGCCGCGATCCGTCCGCATCCGGCCGTCGCTGACTTCGCGCTCACGCGAATCCGTCCGAACTGAGCCGTCGGCCCGCAGTGACGACTCGGACGCGTACTTCAGCGCGCCACCTTTGTTGAGCGATAGTACGCACGGGCGCCGTCGTGCAGCGGAATCGCACCCGTAAAGATCGCCGCATGCCGGTCGATCTGTCCGACCGCAGGGATCGAGTCGGCAATCCTTGTGGCGCTTGCGAAAAGGACACCGGTCATCCGCTCGACAACTGGGTCCGGGGTGCCTTCGGCGGTAAGCAACAGGTTGGGGACGACCAGTGTGGTGATCGACCCCGTCATGCCTTGATAGGTCCCAGCCGGAACGGTCCCGGTCTGGTAATAGGAGCCGTAGGTGGAGCGAAGCGTCGCGGCGATGTCGGCGAGGTCGGTCAAGCGGATCGCGGCCTGCCCGGCCAGGTCGAGAACCTCAGGTGTCGCCAGCCCTCCAGACAGGAAGAAGGCGTCGATGCGACGATCGCGCATGGCCGAGACCGCATCGGTAAGGCTCAGGTCAACTCGCTGGAGATCGCCTCTGGGGTCGAGTCCGGCGGCACGCAGGATCCGGTCGGCAACGAACGCGGTGTCAGATCCGGGGCTGCCGACAGAGACCCGCATCCCGCGTAAGTCAGCGACCGTGTGCACCGGCAGTTCAGCCTGGACGATCAGATGGGTGTAGTTGTCGTACAGACGAGCTACCGCCCGCACGGACGTCGCGCCCGTTGGGGGCGTCTGGCTGCTGTACGCCTCGACCGTATCTGCAGTCGCGAACGCGAACGTCACACGTCCCCGGCCCAGCAGCTCCAGATTCTCCACGGCGCCGGCCGTAGCCAGGCCATAGGCTGGGCCGAGCTCACCGCTAACGGCGGCCGCCAGCGCCTGTCCATAGGCGTAATCCACTCCGCCAGGACTGCCGGTGGCAAACACAACCGGCATTTCCCGGCGGTCGTCGGGGCTGAACCATACCCACGGCGAGCTTCCGTACGCGGCTACGCCGATCAGGACCGCGGCCGCCGCGATCAGAACCCATCGGCGGGCCGAGGTACGCGTCACGCGGCACCCTCGACAGGGCGAGGCAATCGCATCGTGACGCGCAGGCCGTGCGGCGTCGCCGCAGCGAAGCGGAGTATCGCGCCGTTCGTGTCCAACAGCGCGCGGGCGATGCTGAGTCCCAGCCCGCTCCCGGCGATGTTCTGGCTGGCGGCGCTACGCCAGAACCGGTCGCCGACGTGGACCAGATCTTCCTCGCTGAGCCCCGGACCGCTGTCGGTCACCTCGATGTCCACGCTCGCGGCCATGGCGGTGACAGTGACAGCGACCCGACCTCCACTAGGGGTGAACTTCACCGCGTTGTCAAGCACAGCGTCCAGCGCGGAGGAGACCAGAATCGGATCGACGAGGGCTGTCACCGAGGCGGACACCGCATCGGCCGGACCATGCAGCTGCACCCCACGTCGATCGGCGAGCAGTTGCCACGCCGCGATCCTGGCGTCCACCAGGTCGCCTACGTCAACGAGCACAGGCCGCGCCGCCACATGGACGACCGTGGCCAGTTCGAGAAGTTCGTCGAGGATTCCGCCGAGCCGCGTCGCCTCCTCCCGGGCAAGGTCGAGTTGCTGGCGCCGCTGCTCGTCGACCCCCGTGCCGAGCGCTTCGAGCCGCAGGACCAATGCCGCCAATGGGTTGCGCAGTTGGTGAGACGCGTCGGCGACGAACGCCTCCTGGCGCTGCATCGCGAGATCGACCGCCTGCGCCATACCGTTGAACGTAGCGGACAGCCGACGCAGTTCGACCGGACCGGTGGCCCCGCCTACTCGGGCCGTAAGGTCACCTGAGCTGATGCGGCGGGCCGCGGCATCGAGCACGTAAACCGGTCGCAGCACCCACGCCGCGAGCCGGATTGAGACCCCGACAAGCAGGACCATCGCCGCCAAGTCGGCGATGACCAGCAACAGCAGGTCGCGTCCGACGCTCACACGCAAACGTGTCGTGGCGGAAACTGTGACGGCCACGGCAACAACATTGTCGCCGCGGATCACCGGCACTGCGACCACAATGAGCCGATCCGACCAGGGCCAGATCGTCAATGGTGCGATGCTCTGGTGTCCTGCCCCCGCCTGGCGGATACGTTCGGCGACGTCGCCCCGGTCGAGGTCCGCAAGACGGCCGGAGATCGCCCATGTCGTGCCACCCCGGCCCACCACGGCGGCGGTGATGCCGTACAGGTCGGCGTAGCGCACCAGATCGTCGCGGAGTGCTTCCTGAGCGACAGACGTGGTCGCCTGCTGAGCAATGGCGGCGAACTGGCTGGTGTCCTGCAGCCGGTCGACAAACATGTCCTGCTGGCGCCCGGCGGCAAGACTGCGACCGAAGGGCACGCTGAGCGCGGCGAGGACGCACCCCATGAGCAGCGCCAGCAGCACAACCAGCCGCCTACGCACGGCAGATCAGGCGACCGCTGTGGAACAGACAGCGAGGGTCAGCCGATAGCCGACCCCACGGACGGTCTCGATCAGGCCGGGCGTGGCGAGTTTCTGCCGCAGCGATGCGACATGCACCTCCAGCGTGCGTCCCGCGCCTCCCCAGGCGGTGCCCCATACCTCACTCATGATCTGCTCCCGGCGGAACACCACACCCGGCCGGCGGGCAAGCAGCGCGAATAGGTCGAACTCCTTGACAGTCAGGTGAATCCTTCGACCATCCACCATGACCATGCGCGATGCGGGGTCTAGGCTCACCGGTCCGAACACCCGCGGCGTGGCAATGACAGCGGGTGGCGGGGTCTCGGCGCTGACGGGTGTCGTCGTGCCAGCGCGCCGGGTGACCGCATGGATCCGGGCCACCAGTTCGGCAACGTAGTACGGCTTGACGACATAGTCGTCGGCGCCGAGATTCAGCCCGTGCACACGTGAACGCCAGTCTGCCCGGGCGGTGACGACGATGATCGGCACACTCGACATCTTCCGGATCTGCATGCACACCTTGAAGCCGTCGCGGTCCGGCAAACCCAGGTCGAGCAGCACAGCGTCAGGGCCGTCGGCGACGAGCTCCAGCGCCTGCTCGCCGGTGCGGGCACAGGCGACCTCCAGGCCGTGCTGGGCCAGGACGGTGCGCAGGGCGGCCATCACTCTGTCGTCGTCCTCAACGACCAACAGCTTCATCGGATTCTCCCTCGACGCGCGGGTGCCGTGCTGCTTGGGCTGAAGGGTAGTCGGATCTGCCGGTGACTTGAACCCTGTAACGGCCGAGGTTTTCTGGTGATCCGCGGCGGCTCAGCTACGCCGGGGCCGAGACACGCGCCGCTGGGTCCAGTCGGCCAGCCGTGACAGGGCATAGTTCATGGCCAGGTAGACAAGTCCCACCAGGAAGTACATCTGAATCGGGTTGGACAGCACCTGGGTCGCGGTCTTGGCCACGTTGAGCAGTTCCTCGTAGCTGATGATGAATCCCAGCGACGTGTCCTTGAGCACGACGATAAGTTGCCCGATCAACGCTGGCAGCATGATGCGGATCGCTTGGGGCAGCAGCACCAGGATCGTGGTCTGCAGCGAGGAGAGCCCGAGGGAGGCCGCAGCCTCGCGCTGACCCTTCGGCAGTCCCTCCATGCCGGAGCGGAGCGTCTCGGCGAGCACCACCATGTTGTAGGCCGTGAGGCCGATGACCAGGTACCACAGCACGTTGTCGAACCGCAGTCCGAACTCGGGCAGCGCGCGGCCTACGAAGAAGATCGTGATGACGACCGGCATGCCACGGAACACGTCGACGCAGACTCTGGTGACCGCGTTGAGCGTCCAGCCGAGACCGCGCAGGATCCAGGCGACCGCGGCTGGCATTCCCGGATACTGTCGCCGGGCCAACTGCTTCAGCTGCACTCGCAGTACCGCAAGCCCGGCGCCGCACAGTGCGGAGGTGGTGATGGACAGCGCCGCCGCCTGCAACGTCGCCCCGATGCCTTGGCCGAATCGACGCCACAAGGCAGAGAACGACGGATTAGACGGATCCACGATCGGCCCCCACAGCTCCATGCTGAACTGGCCCTGGTCCCGCAATGGGCGGATCACCAGCCACCACGCGGCGGCGAGGACCGCGACAGTAGCGACGGCACTGGTCAGCCGCACGGTCCTTCTGGCGCGTGGCCCGGGCGCGTCGTAGAAGACGCCGGCCCCGGTGGGCAGCTGACGCGACTCGCTACGCGCGCCCGTCGCGACGGTCATGGTCACCGCCTCCGTTCGACGGTGTCCAGCACGACACCGAGAGGAATGGTCATGATGAGATATCCGATCGAGATGCCGATGAAGACCGGGATCAGCGGCAGGCCCTCCTGCGAGGTGAGCACCTCGGCGGTGGACGACAGGTCACCGACCACGCCGAAGAAGCCTGCCAGTGCCGAATTCTTGATCATCGCCACGATCACGCTGCCGAGCGGGACGATCGCCGCCTTCCACGCCTGGGGCAGCACGACATAGCGCAAGTTCTGACCAAAGCCGAGGCCGAGCGCGCGGGCGGCCTCAGACTGCCCGGCCGCGACGGCGTTCGCACCGCTGCGCAACGCCTCGCAGACGAACGCCCCGGTGTAGAGGCTCAGCCCGAGAACGGCGAACCGGAAGTACGGCAAGTCAATGCCGAGCCGGGGAAAGATGATGTCGAGGCCTGGGATCGCCAGGAACCGGGCATCCGAGCCGAGGGCGGGCAACCCGAAGGCGGTGAAGAACAGCACCACGGTCAGCGGAACGTTCCGGAAGACCGTCACGTATCCGGCGCCCAGCGCCCGCAGCGGCGGCACGGGCGAGATGCGCATCACCGCCGCGAGCGTCCCGACGAGCAGCGCCCCGGACGCCGCCAGGATGCAGAGTTGGAGGGTGAGCAGGAAGCCGTTGGCGAATAGGTCGAACCTGTCGACGAGCACGTTCATGGGAGCTCCTTGGACCTCACCCCTCCGACTCTGGCGAATTCAGTAGCGGTTGACCGCGGGAGCTTCTGGAATGTCCGCGTCGTACTTGCCGGCGGTGGCGGTCCATGCCTTGGCATACCGGCCGTCCTTGGCAACCTTCTCCAGGACATCGTTGATGAAGGCCCGGAACTTCTCGTCGCCCTTCTTCACACCGATCCCGTACGGCTCGGTGGTGAACTTGGCGCCGACGATCTTGAAGTCGTCGGGGTGCTGGGCAACAAAGCCAGTGAGGATGACGTTGTCGGTGGTGACGGCGTCCACCTGGCCGGCCTTGAGGGCATCGGCGCACTTGGTGTAGACGTCGAAGAGGACAAGCTGGGTCGCCTGATCCTTCAGATACGTGGTGATGTTCTTCGCCGGCGTGGATCCGGTCGACGAGCAGACCTTCTTCGCGCCGGCGCGGAACGTCTCCGGCCCGATAATCGAGTTGTCGGACTTGCGAGTCATGATCTGCTGGCCGGCAACGTAGTACGGCCCGGCGAAGTCGACGCGCTTGAGGCGCTCGGAGTTGATGGTGTAGGTGGCGACAACGATGTCGACCTTGTCCGTCTCGAGGTGCTCCTCACGAACCTTCGACGCGGACTCGACCCACTCGATGCCGCTCGACGGGATGCCCAGCTCGGTGGCGATGATCTTGCCGATCTCCACATCAAAGCCGGTCGGCTTGCCGTCGAGGCCCTTGAGCCCGAACCCCGGCTGGTCGAACTTGGTACCGATCCTGATCTTTCCCGCGCGGTGGAGCCGATCCATTGTGGTACCGGCCTCGAACGTGACATCCGCAACCGGTCCGGTCTTGTCACCGGCCCCGGGGTCGCTCGTTCCGCAGGCGGTCGCCGCGGCCAGGGTCACCACCCCTGCCACCACGATCGACACGATACGAACTCGTCGCATGAACTACTCCTCAGTCTTTGCCGCCGGTCACGCCGAGGCGCCGACGGTGTGATGGGAATCGTTGGCGGGTAAGCACACGTCAGTGCGTGAGAACCTTTGAGAGGAAGTCGCGGGCCCGCTCGCTACGCGGCGCGGAGAAGAAGTCCGCCGGAGGCGCCTCTTCAACCAGTTGACCATCGGCCATGAACACCACCCGGTCGGCCGCATGACGCGCAAAGCCCATCTCGTGGGTGACAACGATCATGGTCATGCCGTCGGCCGCCAGGCTGGTCATCACATCGAGTACCTCACCGACCATCTCCGGGTCCAACGCGCTGGTCGGCTCGTCGAAGAGCATCGCCTTCGGCTGCATCGCCAGAGCACGCGCGATGGCGGCCCGTTGCTGCTGGCCACCGGAGAGTTGGGCCGGGTGCTTGTCGGCCTGGTTGGCGATACCGACGCGGTCCAGCAACGCGAGAGCGCGCTGCCGGGCGTCGCTCCGCTTCTCCCGACGAACCTTGATCGGGCCGAGGGCCACGTTGTCCAGCACCGTCATGTGCGCGAACAGGTTGAAGGACTGGAAGACCATGCCGACCTGACTGCGCAGCCGCGCCAATGCGCGGCCCTCCGCCGGCAGCGGCTGCCCGTCGAACCGGATCTCGCCGGAGTCAATCGTCTCCAAACGGTTGATCGACCGGCAGAGTGTGGACTTGCCAGAGCCGGACGGACCGATGACCACCACAACCTCCCCACGATCCACCGTCAGATTCACGGCCCGCAGGACGTGCAGGTGGCCGAAGTGCTTGTGCACCGCCTCAAGCTCAATGAGTGGCTGTGTCATGACTTCTCCCGGTCTGGCTGTGACGTGCCGTACACCGAGTTAACGATGTTTCCGGGAATTGAACGGAGGACCTGAGCTTGACCTGAGCATCACAATGTGACACCCGACATGCCGCGGCGCTGACCTACGCAGATGGCACAAGACACGGGGAACCGCAGCCGCGACGTCCGCCTTCGACAGGTCGGCGTGCAAGCGATACTTCGGATCACACTGCAGGTGACAACGGTCCGTTGGTCACCGCACCGGCCAGCGACGCCGCCGCACCCCACCGATCGCACGGGCCACCAGCAACGCGAGGACGGTGGCGGCCGCGATAGCGGCGGCGATCCACCCCGATCGGGCCACAGCCGGATCCGCCGGGGCCGCCACCGGCATATCCACTGCGGACGGCTGGCCGGAGAACCGGCGGGCCTGGGCCGGGTCGACCGCGGCGACGGCCGCATACGCGTCGACGGTTCCGGCACCGAGGGTCGGTACGAGCGCTGGAGGACGCTCGGCGGTCAACTCAAGCCGCTGGCGCACCTCGGCCTGCGTCAGCTGCGGCCGGTACGAGCGCACCAGCGCCGCGACCCCGGCCACGTAGGCTGCTGCGACCGCAGTGCCACCGACCCTGTAGTGGCCCGGCCCTGATGGGCCGACCGTCACCGCATCCGCCCCAGGCGCGACGAGGTCGACTCCGGCAGCGGAAGCAGCGGCGACGATCGGCATCCCGTCGGCGTCCACCCCATTGACGGCAACAACCGACGGGTACGCCGCCGGATACCACACAGCGGGCGCGCCACCCGAGCCAGCCTCGGACCGGTCGTTGACCGCGGCGACCACCACAACGTCGCGGCCGATCGCCTCGTCGACCGCGGCCCGCAGGTCGGCGTCATCGGCGGCGATTCCGGTGCCGAGCAGGATCACGCGAGCTCCCATAGCGGTAGCGGCACGCAACCCGCTGGCAAGCGCCGCGGCCGGTACCCGCCCCTGCCGGTCGACGATGCGGATGGGTAGAACGGTCACCGACGGCGCCACACCGACCACGCCGGTGCCGCTCACCGGGCGCGCCGCCACGACACCGGCCAGTGCGGAGCCGCGGCCTGGGCAGTCGCTGTCCGCCGTACCGCCGGAGACGACGTCGCGTCCGGGCAGCACCGCCCCCGCCAGCGCCGGCGCCGCCGCACTGACCCCGGTGTCGAGCACTGCCACCGTCACGCCTGATCCCTTGGTCAACAGCCAGACCTGTTCCGGCGCCAGCCGGGCCACCGCCCACGGGACGCTGGCAAGGCGCACCGGTGAGGGGCCGGTGCACCGGCCCGAAACAGCCGGCAGCGCGGGCGGCTCGCTATCGGCGTGCGCAGCGCCGAACGGCCCGGTGAGCACCGTCGACGCGGCGCAGATCGCAACCACAGCTGCCCGGGCCGCCGCTTGGCGCCTCCGGTTCCAGCCGACCTTGCCTGCTAGGCCGACGTCATCCACGCGGCCGCCGTGACCAACCGTCATGACGGGCTCCTCTCTGCGGCCGACGGAGGTCGGCGGGATTGGGCGCCCTCGACACTCCCGCGCTGCTTTCCACGGTCAGTTGGTGCCGGTGTGCCAGAGGCCCTGGCCGTTGAAGGTGATCGTGACATTCCCATCGCTCTGGAGTACCAGGACGGCGCCGTCGTGGCCGGCGGTGCCACTGCGCCACGCGACCCCGTTGCCGCCGTCATAGACGACGAGGTCGCCATCGGCCTGGAACACCGTCCGCACACCTCGACCCGCGGTCCCAGAGGACCACCGGATTCGGCCGTACTCGTCAATGACGACCAGGTTTCCGTCGCCCTGCATCAGCAGCATGATCCGGTTCGTCTTGATGGCCTCACCTGGCAGCAGGACACGGGTGGCGTAGACCACCACGGTCGTCCATCCCCCCACCGGTGGAGTGACCGGACCAGCAGTCGTCGATTGAGGCGGTTTGGGCGTCGAGGTCGTGGCAGGACGGCGACTGACGGGCGGTGCCTTGCTGGCCAGCCGGGTGTCCCGGGTGTAGTACTCGGCGTACCCGAGGACCGTGTCGGTGAACTGCCGGAACGCGGGGTCCGCCACTGCGCCGGCTGGCTGCCCGGCCACGGCCGATCCCCGTTGGAACGCTCCCAGCGCAAGCGAGTACGGATCCTGGCCGACGCTGCCCACCTGCGCGACGAGGTCGCACATGGCCGAACCCAGCGCTGGAATCGCCACGGTCGGATCCCACGGCGACGCGGCCGGTGACGGGGCGTACCGTCGCCACAGCTCCGGCTGGAACTGGGCGATGCCTTGAGCGCCCGTGGGGCTGAGGAGCTTGGGGTTGAATCCCGAGGCTGCCATCAGCTGCGCGGCCACCCGGGCCGGCGTGATCGTCGGGCACATCCGTCCCGCGGCAATGACGGCCGTTAGGTACGCCTCCGGCAGCGGCTTCGCAGCCACGCTCGAGGCGGCCACACCGCCGGCCGATGGTGGCGACAGCGGCTCCGGACCGGCACTGACCGTGGTGAACGGATTGTGCTGCTCGTACCAGGCCGTGTACGCCGCGACGAGTTCCACGTACTCGACAGCCTCGTCGGGCACGCCGCCAGCCCGGGTCACAGCAGAGACGTCCATGCGGTGGGCCGCCAGAGCGTTACGCCATATGTCACCGGTGACCTCAGCGGCGCGTAGCTGACCAACGAGATCGCACATATGGTGGGCTAGGGCGACGATGTTCGCCGCCGGATCCAGCCGCATGGCTTGGGGCCACGGCGCCCACTGATCCCACTGTTCCGCTGTCAAGCCCGCGACGCCCGCACCACCCGACGTAGCACCGACATTGGTGTCGAAGCCGGTATCGGCCATCAACTGCCCCGCCAGGCGAACCGGGCTCAGGGTCGGGCAGGAGTGCGCGGCTGCGTCGATAACGCTCACCTGGTCGACCGGTACCGGCAGCCCGACCGGCGGGCGTTCCCGACCGCCGGTCAGACCGGCAACCACGGCAACTACCGCGAGGAGCACGACCGCCCCCGCTGCTGCGACCGCCCGGCGCATCTGCGCGCTGAGCAGCCGGTACCGCCGCCACACCGCGACGGCGGCTCCCGCCGCCTTGCTCCACCTCATGGCGACCGAACTCCCTCCACTGCAAGACATGCCCGGTGACGGCGAACTCAGGGTTGCGGTTCTTGAGTCACCGCATGTCGTGCGCTGGTCGGTGGACGGCGCCTACCCATGCCGCGGCGAAGATAGCGTGCTCGGCGGCGATGCTGGCCCTCCCCGATAGCGGTCCGGGACCGCGTTGCGGAACGTTCGTTGGCGCGGCGGATCAGCCAGACGACGTAGGCGGCAACGGCGGCCAGCAGCATCGTCGGCAGCACCACCGCAAGAACTTGGCGCAGCGTGCCCGAGCTGCGGCTGGGGGCGGAGCGCTCAAGTTCGCGGAGCTCCTCAGGCAGGACCGTGGTGACCGCCGCCGCAGGGACCACCACGCCCCAGCCGGTACGCACGTCCGGCACAGTGATCCCGGCCCGCTCGGCGGTCAACCGCATCCGGTGCGCGACCTGTGCAGCGTTGAGCTCCGGATGGGCAGACCGGACGAGCGCCGCGGCCCCGGCCACGAAGGCGACGGCGTACTGGGTACCGCTGCTGGCCCGGATCCGGTTTGTACCGGCGGCGATCGTGGCTACGTCGATCCCAGGCGCGACAAGGTCCACCGTCCCGGGCACGTAGCTCCCGGCAGGTTGCCCGTCCGGACCCACGCCACCGACCTTCAGCAGCGCCGTCTCCGCCGGCCTTGGCCCGGCGCTGCCGTCGGACGACGATCCGGTGGGTGCCCCGGCCACGACGACCACATCGCGGAACGCCGCAGCCTTGACGGCCGCGGCAACCTCAGGTGCCCGCAGGTCGACATAACTGCCAAGCGCGATGACCTTGGCGCCTGCGGACACAGCCACCTCAATTCCCGTGGCAGCGGTCGCGGGCCGGGCGTGGGGTTCGTCGGCAACGACGCGGACCGGGAACACGGTCGCCGAGGGCGCCATCCCGGCGACCCCGTCGCCGGTGTCCCGGGCCGCGACGATGCCGGCCATCGCGGTGCCCGATCCCAGACAATCGGTGTTGCCGCGGCTGCTGCCCTCGGTGATGTCCACTCCGGCGGACACGCGTCCGGCGAGAGGTGGGGTGTCACCGTCCACCCCGGAGTCGATGATGGCGACCATGACGCCGCGTCCGTCAGCGTGGTCCCACACGGCTTCCGGCGCCATCCGAAGATGCGCCCAGCCCGACTCGACGTCCTTCGTGGTCGTCGCGGCACACCGACCGGAGTTCCCAGCTGGACCGCCGGTCGCCCCGCCGGCACCGGCCGGGCTCGGTGTGCCCGCCGCCACCGGAGGGTCTGCCATCGAGAGCAGTCCGTACCGGACGCCTTCGCCGGTCGCGTCCCACGGCAGCACGATCAACCAGCCGGGGCGCAGCACATCCGGTTCGGCGAGCTGCCCGCCGTCGGGCTGCCGTCGTCCGGCGTTGAGGTTGAAGACCTCGTCAGCCCGGTCGGCGCTGTGCAGGAACCGAACAGAGATCTCTTCGAGGTTCTCCGGTGCACCACGATATGACGATGTCACGATGTAGTACTTGACGTAGCCCTCGCCGGTCGGCGCGGCCAAAGCCGGGCTGGTCAACACTAGCTGCGCCACGGCTGCCGCGAGGGCCAGTGCCCACCACGACCACCAGACCAGCGCCCGGCACTGGACCGTCACTGGCGCCCTCCTTCCGTCGATGGGGAGTCGACGATGATCGACCAGGAAGCGCGAAGCACGTCGCCAATCAGCAGTGGCACCATACTCCCACCGCTCCGCGCCACCATCTGTCGAGCAGCCCTCAGCGCCGTGCCGCGCAGGCCGCCGCTGATCACCACCGTCGGCTGTGTCGGCTCCGTCGCGTCCACGGACGGGAACCTATCGATCCGGTGCCAGCCGAGCGGGAGGTTGCCGCTGATCACGTCGCCAACAACGATCACCGCGCGGCCCACGCCGTGCAGTTGTTCCGCGATGCTAAGCGCCTGCCGCCGACAGGCGTCAAGTGGCCCGGAAATGGTCAACACATCTGGCGTCCGGGCAAGGTCCGCCCACAGCCTCCGACCGGCAATGCCGAGGACCACTGGCATCGTTGCACCGGCCAGCCGATGGCCCTCGTCCAACCAGGCATACGCTGGCGTTCCTCGGTCTCCGCGGGCGCCGCGCAGGTGTATCACGATGCGGTCGATCCCGTCGTCGAGTTCGGCGCGCAGTTCGTCGGCGGCGCCGACCTGAACCGCCTCCGGCCATCGCGGCTCGAGCTCATCCCGCGCTGGCAGCGGCTCGGGTAGCGACGCCCGGACCAACGGCGGCGCGACAGGGGTCGCCTCGACGACGTCCTGCGCAGCGTCGTCTGCGATGAGCGGTCGCCGCCGGCAGCGGAGCACGTTCGGGGCCATCGCCAGCAACAACACGACCAGGGCGGCGGCATTCAGCCAACGCAGCGGCCCGCCGCCGGTGATCTCTGCTGGCGGTGACGTCGGTTCAGCAGGCGAGGTTGTCGGGGGCAGCGGAGAGAATCTGACTTCGGGTCCGTGAGCGTCGGGCGGCAACATCAGGATCCAGCCTGGCTCTACCCTCAGCGGGTCGGTCATCCATCTGCCGTCGGATTGAGGCCGGCCCCGGTTCAGCTCGAAGATCTCAGGGTAGCGGTTGCCGTCACCCAGGGTCTTGACTGCGATCAAATACAGGAACTCCGGCTGCCCAGCAACCGGAGTGCCAACCACGTAGTACGGGTTGCCTGCTGGGCTCTTGCTCGCCGGGCCAGGAGCCGGGCCAGGAGCCGCCACGCTGGAAGGCGCTGGGCTGGGGTTCGACCCGGCGGGGCTCGGCGCGGCGGCGGCAGCAGACAGCAGGGCCATGCCGGTCAGGAGCACGACGAGGATCCCGGCCGCCGTGACGCTCGCGGCGTAGGTCCCAGCTCGCACGATCCGGTGGACGTCGCCTGTCATCTCGGACCTCTTCGCTCGTCACACCCCGCTGGCGGGGACTCCGCGGCTACTACGTACGGCGCGGCCATCGGTTCACGGCCGAGCCGCCGATCTTCGCACTCGTGGGCAGTCCGGTATTCTCGGCCACCTGCAACGAAGGTCACGACAGGTCGTGGGGGTGCATGTTGCTCACTTCAGTGCGGTATCTGGCGGCAGCCCTCGTCATCCCCCTCATGTGGCTCACAGTTGTAGGCACTGCACGCGCCGACGTCCCCGCTGGCCTCGCCCGGCAGGTGATACCGCAGAATCCGTCACCGCGGGAACCTGTCGAGGGCTTCGTCAAGTACTACGTCGTACGGGACGTCGGCGGCGGCCGGGCGGAGTCGTTGTGGGACATCGCCGAGCGACTCCTGGGCGCTGGTGAACGGCAGCTGTCGATCATCGAACTCAACCAGGGACGACCGCAACCAGATGGAAGCGCAATGACGGACCCCACCGAGATCCACCCGGGCTGGATTCTCGTACTGCCGTGGGATGCCTACGGCGACGGCGTTCGGTACGGTCCGCTGCCTGTGCTGTCCCCGGCCCAGGCCAGCAGCACGCTGGCGCCAACGGCCCCGCCCAGCCTGGCACCGCCCGCTACCAAGGCAAACTGCGGCTCCACCCCGTCCGCCCCGTCCGCCGCCGGCATCTCGTGGGCCCAACTGCGCGTCGCCCCGAACGCCGCGTGGGGCCGCACCAAAGGTCACGGCGTGACGGTCGCGGTCATCGACTCCGGTGTGGACGCCACGGTGCCCGCTTTGACCGGAAGAGTCCGTCCCGGCGCCGACGCCACGTCGGCCGCCGGTCGCGGCGATACCGACTGTTTGGGGCGTGGCACAGCATTGGCCGCGATCCTCGCCGCGCAGCCCGGCGACGGCGGAGGATTCGCAGGCGTCGCCCCTGAGGCCACCGTATTGCCGATCCGGATAACGCTCACCGCGGGAACAGCAAAGGGCGACGAGGTGGTGCGGGCGGTCCAACTGGCGGTGACCAACGGAGCCCGCGTCATCATGATCCCAGCGGCGGCGGAGTTGTCTGCGCAACAGGCGGACGCCGTGTTCCACACCGCCTCGACGTACGACGCCGTCGTGGTGCTGGCGGCCCCGTCGAGCGGTCCCATACTCACCGGTGGGCCACGCGACGGTGTGCTCCGGGTGGGCGCCAGCGGCGCGGACGATGAGCCCGCCTACCCATATCCTGCCGGGGCGGTGGACGTACTGGCTCCGGGCGTGCGGGTGGCCAGCATCGGCCTCGGCGGTGCCGGACAGATCGAGGGCAGCGGCACCGCCTTCGCTGTACCGTTCGTTGCAGGGCTGGTCGCGCTGGTCCGCTCCGCACAACCGCAACTGCCGGCGGCAGCAGTCGCAGAGAAAATCACCGACACCGCCGACCTGGACGGCGCCGACCGGCCGGCGCCGCGGTACGGCTGGGGGGTCATCGACGCGGGCGCGGCTGTGGACCACGCCCCGGTCGACCAGGACGAGCCGTGGGGCATGGCCACGGCGCCAGCACAGCCGCACCGGCTCGTCGGCCTGGTCATTGCCTTGACCGGGGTTCTCGGCCTGATCGTGCTCGGCGCACACTTCTGGCGTACCCGGCGGCGGCATGCGCCGGTTCCCCGCGAGTAGCTGGTGCGACTGCACCGTCATGGGATGTCGCGACGACAGGCACAAACCAGTTCCTTCGGGCGTAGGCATGCGGCTGGTCCGTCACCGAGAGGCGAACGCCTCGGCCAGCAGCCGATAGGCGAGGATCCGGTCGTCCGGGTTGTGCGCGAGGGTGTTGACGACGATCTCGTCCACCTCGTGCAGCTTGGCCAGTGCGGTGAGCTGGTCGTAGGCTTCGACTGGGTCGCCGACCACGATGGCGGCCTGATTGGCGGCCGCATGGATTCGCTCGGCGGGCGTCCACCGGTGTCGTGCCGCGTCGGTCGGGGACGGCAGCGGCTCATCGGCACCGAGATCCTTGCGGCTGCGCCACAACAGGTAACTCCGTGCCTGGGCCTGCGCCGCCGACGTCGTCTCGGCGACGAAGACACGCACCGCCAGCGCCGCCCGGCCGTGGTTACCCTGCCGATGGAATTCGGACAGTGCAGGAGCGGTTTGTGCCGGGTTCAAGAAGTGGCCGAAGCAGAAACGCAGACTGCGGTCCGCGGCCAGCTTTCCTGATCGGGTGCCCGAGCCCAGCAGCCAGACCTCGGGATCGCTCCCAGCGGGTCGCTCCGCACGGAGCGCCTCCAGCGCCCCTGACAGAATGTCCAGTTGGTCGGGGAACGTGTTGGCTGGTCCGCCGGCGCGGCCGATACCAAGGTCTACCCTGCCGGGATGGAGATCGGCCAGCACATGGAACACCTCGGCGACCTTACGAGCGTCGTATCGGGGTAGCAGCACTCCGCCGGTACCGATCCGCATGTGCTGGGTCTGCTCCAGCAGCACGGCGGTGAGTATCTCCGGCGCAAGGCCGGCGAAGCTCGCAGAGCCGTGGTGTTCAGCCACCCAGAATCGGGTGTAGCCGAGCGTGTCGATCGCCCTGGCGAACCGCACGGTGTCACGCAGCGCAACGGCCGCACTGCCGCCGGCCGGAACAGGAGACTGGTCGAGCACGGACAGTGCGAGCGTCATGTCGATCTCCATCGGTGCAGCGTGGACGGGTGCGTGCCGGTCAACGAACGGTCGCCGGAACGATCCGGTAGTCGCGCTGGAAGACCAGGTTGTGAATGTCGGCAGCGACAATGCTGCGCAAGGTCGGGAGCTCCGCGGCGGCATCCGTTTCGCTGAAGACATTGAGCGGCCACTCGCCCACGGTCACACCGCGCAGGTGAGGGTGGTGAAAGGTCCAGCCGTAATGCGCGAGGAGCGTCAGGGGCGGCAGGTCGGCGTTGCGCTGTTCGGGCCAACTGAGCATCCACCGCGCTGTGAGGCCACCCACACCGCGCCGCACGCCGGTCGCACTGTGATCACCGGTGAGTGCCAGCAGGTACGCGTCGCTTTCCTCAAGCACCAATCGGGCATATTGATCGAGGAAGTTCACTGCAGCAGCGAACAGCTCTTCCTTCTCCCGGCGGCTGCGGGCGTCACCGTGGGTGCCGTCGCGGAGATCGGCGAAGTGGCGCAACAGCGCACCGAAGGGCGCTGGCGGTTGGTCGGTTCCGATCATGGCATCGCTCCGGTCTCGTGTCGGCTCTCCTGCGACCCTGCCCCGCCCTGCCGCCACCTGCCAGACCACCGCGCTGACTACGCTTCCGCAGACTGGTCATGCCAGGGACAGGCAACTGCCCGCCGCGCCGGGGACAATGGGCGCATGCGAGGTGGTCATGACGGCCGGGGCGAGCTGGCAAACTTTCTGCGCACGAGGCGGGCCCGGGTCCGACCCGAGGATGTGGGAGTCGAATCGTTCGGCAGGCGCCGGGTTCCTGGACTACGTCGCGAGGAGCTGGCTCACCTCGCCGGCGTGAGCCCCGCCTACTACACGCGCCTCGAGCAGGGGCAGAGCACGAACGCGTCGGAGTCCGTGATCGAGGCACTGGCCCGTGCGCTGGCACTGACCGACGACGAGCGCTCATATCTGCACGAGCTGGCCCGGCCGCACCCAGTCAGGCCACGCCAGCAGCGTCGCACGACCGTCGCTAGCCCCGGCAGTCAGCAGCTGATCGCGGCGATGACCGACGTGCCGGCGCTGGTTCTGAGCCGGCACAACGACATCCTGGCATGGAACGAACTCGCGTATTTCCTGCTCGCCGCCCACTATGACCGAGAGGCCCCGCTGCGCCCCACGAGCCGGCCCAATCTCACCCGGATGCTCTTCCTCGACCCACACATGCGTGACTTCTATCGCAAATGGGATGAAGAGGCTCGCCTGGCGGTCGCGTCGCTGCGGATGGTTGCCGGTCGTTTCGCCGACGATCCAGCGTTGGCCGCCTTGATCGGCGAATTGACGGTCAAGAGCGCCGACTTCGCCTCGTTGTGGGCCAGGCATCCCGTGCAGGTGTGCACAAGCGGCACCAAACATCTGCACCATCCCGAGGTCGGTGACGTCAATCTCGACTACCAGGCGCTGCATCTTCCGGATGGCAGCGGTCACCGCATCATGACGTACACCGCCACCCCTGGCTCACCATCAGCCCTGGCGTTGCAGCTGCTGCGCGCGACGCCCCGCCCGGGACTGCGGCCGCCGTCAGGCCGAAGCTGCCAACCGCACCGCATCGGCGACTGCTGGGGCGACCCGGGCGTCGAAGACGCTGGGCACGATGACACTCGCGTTGAGCTTCTCCTCCCCGACCGCATCGGCGATGGCTCGGGCTGCAGCTAGGGCCATGTCCATGGTGAACTCACGCGCGCCGGCGTCGAGCATGCCGCGGAAGACCCCGGGAAAGGCGAGCACGTTGTTGATCTGGTTGGGCTGGTCTGAGCGGCCTGTCGCGACGACCGCGGCGTACTTGCGGGCCTCGCGGGGGTCGACCTCGGGGTCCGGGTTGGCGAGCGCGAAGACGATCGGGTTCTTGGCCATACCGGCGATGTCGGCACCGGCGAGCATGTTCGGGGCGCTTACGCCGATGAAGGCGTCCGCACCGCGCAGTGCGCCGGGCAGGTCACCGGCGTAGTTGCCGGTGTTGGTGTGTTCCACCAACCACTGCCACGCCGGGTTCAGCCCGGTCAGGCCACGGTGCAGGGTGCCGGGACGGTCGTAGGCGATGATGTCCCCCACGCCCTGTGCCAGCAGCAGCTTCATGATCGCGGTACCGGCCGCGCCGGCGCCCGAGACGACCACCCGCACGTCGGCGAGCTGCTTACCAACGACCCGCAGCGCATTGGTCAGCGCGGCCAATACGCAGATGGCGGTGCCGTGCTGGTCATCGTGGAACACCGGGATGTCCAACAGGCCGCGGAGCCGCTCCTCGATCTCGAAGCAGCGCGGCGCCGAGATGTCCTCGAGATTAATTCCCCCATATGCGGGGGCTATCGCCTGTACTGTCGCGACGATCCTGTCGCTGTCCTGGGTGTCCAGCACGACGGGCCACGCATCGACCCCGCCGAAGCGCTTGAACAAGGCAGCCTTGCCCTCCATGACGGGCAGCGCGGCGGCTGGGCCGATATTGCCCAAACCCAGCACGGCGCTGCCGTCGGAGACCACGGCGACCGTATTGCGCTTGATCGTGAGCCGGCGGGCATCCTCGGGATTCTCAGCGATCGCGAGACACACACGCGCAACGCCCGGGGTATACGCCCGGGACAGATCATCGCGCGTCCGCAGTGCCGTCTTCGGGGTCACCTCGATCTTGCCGCCGAGGTGGAGCAGGAAGGTCCGGTCGCTGACCTTGCGCACCTCGACGCCTGGCAATTCCTCCAGCGCCACCACCACCTGCGCGGCATGGGCGGAGTCCGCGGTGTCACAGGTGAGATCGGCGACGATGCGGACATGGTCTGAGTCGACCACGTCGACTGCCGTGACAACGCCACCGGCCTCCCCCACAGCTGTCGTCAGCCGGCCAATTGCCGACGGGTCGGCAACCATACTCACCCGCACCGTGATCGAAAATCCCGCGCTGGGCAACCGATCCATCGCCATCTCCCACCTGCCGCCGCCAAGCCCAATTCACCGAGGGCACCAGCCGGTAGCCCATCCCGTCGGCACGGGAGGGGCTACCGCAGGGTGGAAGAGTACGTCCTCGTCTGGCGCCAAAGCGGCGTCCGGAGCCCGTTCAGAGAACGGCAACCTCTGGAAACGCTCAAGTTGCCAGACCAGCCGCCCCGATCCGTGTTGACTCAGCCACAATCAGTTACAGCACGACCGGAGAGGCGCCAATGAAGACGCTCACCGCCGACGATCTCGAGGCTGCATCCGCCCACCTGCTGGTCAGATCGGAGCACGACCTACTGGGCGAGCGCGACGTACCGGCCGAGGTCTACTACGGAGTCCACACCGCACGCGCGGTGGACAACTTCCCGATCAGCGGCATGCCCATCGCGACCCATCGCGATCTCATCGTGGCTCTGGCGTGCTGCAAGCAGGCGGCCGCGCTGGCCAACCGAGACCTGGACCTGCTCGCCGCAGACAAGACCGACGCGATCCTTGCAGCCTGCGAGGACATCCGCGCAGGCATGCTGCACGATCAGTTCATCGTCGACGTGGTTCAGGGTGGCGCCGGAACATCGACGAATATGAACGCCAATGAGGTCATCGCGAATCGGGCGCTGGAACACCTGGGCCACGACAAGGGACGCTATGACGTGCTGCACCCGCTCGAAGACGTGAACCGGAGCCAGAGCACCAACGATGTGTACCCCACGGCGGTCAAGATCGCTCTTCATCTATCCGCGGACCGGTTGCGCGCGGCGATGATCGGACTCCAGGCGGCGTTCAAAGCCAAAGCCGTCGAGTTCGCCGACGTGGTCAAGATGGGGCGTACCCAACTGCAGGACGCCGTTCCGATGACGCTCGGACAGGAGTTCGGCGCCTTCGCCGTCATGGTCGGCGAGGACATCGATCGGCTGTCCGAGGCAACCACGTTGATCACCGAGATCAATCTTGGCGGCACGGCCATCGGCACCGGCGTCAACGCCCATCCGCAGTACGCCGAGGTGGTGTGCCGGCATCTGGCGTCTATCACCGGCATCCCCCTGAAGACCGCGGCGGACCTCGTGGAGGCCAACCAGGACGCCGGCGTCTTTGTCCAGCTCTCGGGCGTCTTAAAGCGTATCGCTGTGAAGCTGTCCAAGATCTGCAACGACCTGCGCCTGTTGTCCTCGGGACCCCAAGCAGGCCTCGGCGAGATCCGGCTACCAGCAGTGCAAGCGGGTTCGAGCATCATGCCGGGCAAGGTGAATCCGGTCATCCCGGAGGTGGTCAACCAGATCGCCTTCGCCGTGGTCGGCAACGACATGACCGTCACCATGGCCGCCGAGGGCGGACAACTGCAGCTCAATGCCTTTGAACCGATCATCGCGCACAGCCTGTTCACCAGCATCTCCTACCTGCGTGCCGGATGCCAGGTGCTGGCGGAACGCTGTGTGCCCGGCATCACCGCCGAACGTGACCACCTGCGGCAGACCGTCGCGCGGTCCATCGGCATGTTGACCGTGCTCAGCCCGTACATCGGCTACGCGCAGGCGACGAGCCTGGCACAGGAGGCGCTGGCCAGCGGAAAAGGCGTCTACGAACTGGTGCTCGCCCAAGACCTGCTGACCCGCGCCGAGCTCGATGCCCTTCTCGGCGACCCCGAGCAGTTGACCCGACCACGCCGCCCCATCGCCGTCGCCGCCGACTCCGGCCAGCGGGATACCTTCGTAGATCGGTAGCACGGCGCGCGGGAAGACTACCGCGCGGTCAGGCCAGGAAAGGCTCAGCGGGCGATACGCGCGGAAACGACGACGGATCCGTCAGGCGCGGTGACGGTGAAGAAGGCGAGGGTGTCGATGGCGACTGGGATTTCGCCGGTGATCTCCTGCACCTCCTGTCTACCCTGCCACGCGGCGACCTGGTGGGTCGCCTCGTCGATGGTTACCGCGTGCAGTCGGTACTGGACGCCAGCTTCGAGACCGGCGACGGAGGCGACGACGGTGGATCTGCCGTCATTTCCGGCAACCGAAACCTGCAGGCGCGCGGAGCCGGCAGCACCCTGGGCGGTCACCGATACGCCGACCAAATGGGTCGGCGTTCGGTCCGTATCCGACGGCAAGTACATGACAAGGCCCACCACGACCAGAATGACCGCGGCGACCACCCCTACGGCCGACCACGCCCGCCGTAGGACGGAACGGCGGGCGCCCGGCCGGCGAGACACGGCGGGCGCGGACGGTGCTGACGGCGGTCGGGTGGCCGGCCGGCCAGGGCTCGCCTTTCCGGCATCGTTCGGCCTTGCGGGCGCGGACCGCTGCTCCAGCACGGGTACGAGCAGCGATGCGGCACCAGGCTGCACGCCGTACAGCGCCTCGACCTGTTCGTCGCTGAACTCGGACATCGCCGTGGCAATCGGCCCCAACCGGTCACACTCGTCCTGACACTCGGCACACTCGGCGAGATGCCATTCAAAAGCCGCCTCTGCGTCCTCGTCGAGGGCGCCAAGCAGATACAGAGCGCATGACTGCAGCGCCTCGGCGTGACCACTGTCGAGGTCGTTCATCAGCTCACATCCATTGGCCCGACAATGGCGCGCAACGACCGCAGCCCGTTGTGCGCCCGAGACTTGACCGTACCTTCCGGAATACCGAGCCGCCGCGCGAGTTCGCTGGTCGAGAGTCCGCGGAAGTACAGGTCGACAAGGACCGTCCGCTGCTCCGGCTTGAGCTTGGGCAGCGCCTCGTGCACGATGTGCGCCGCTACTACTCGCTCCACTCCGTCGGTCTCGGCAGGCAGGCGACCAATGTCGATCGTCCCAACCTCGGCCGGGCGTGCCTTGCGCGCGCGGGCAGCGTCGATCGCGATCCGTCGGGCCACGGTAAACAACCATCGACGCTGGTCCTCGGGATCCCCCGGAAGGTTCTCGATGCTGCGCCACGCCCGCATCATCGTCTCCTGCAGGAGATCCTCGGCCAGATGGCGGGCACCCAGCGTCAAGCGCATCAGGAAACGCAGCAGCGGATCGGCGTGCGCCGCGTACAACGCCCCCATCCGTGCATCGGCAGAACTGTTGCCGTCCGGCGTCGAAACGCCTGGACCAGCCCCCTTGGATGTACCAACCAATGGACCAGCCTCCCCTGAGCAACAGCCACCCGAAGGCTCCGGGCGCCGCGTTACGCACGCGCCTGCACCATTGTGAGGTGAGCGCGCCAGGAAAGCTACTGGAGCCGGGTTTCAGGCAGGTCACCGAAGGGGATCCCGCACGCCAACGCTCGAGTGACGGCGACCCACCGATCCGATGTCGCCCACCCGCAGGATCCGCATGTCGTCAACACTCGGGGAGGACATTGACCGCAAGCGGCCGGCCTGCCGGGTCACCGCTTTGTCGAGCAACTGCCGAGCGTAACGGGCGTTGCCAAACGCACGGTCCTGCGGCACTTGCTCGAAGTGGCTGCGCAGCGCTACCAGCGTCTCGCCGGGGCACTCATACCCGCCGACGCGCGCCGTCGCCTCGAAGATCGCCACGAGTTCGTCCGCCGAGTAGTGCACGAAGTGAATGTGCCGGGTGAAGCGCGACTGCAGACCGGCGTTGGCGGCCAGGAACGCCGCCATCTCCTCCTCGTACCCGGCGGCGATAACCACCACTTCGTCGCGGTGGTCCTCCATCAGCTTGACCAGCGTGTCCACCGCCTCCCGACCGAAGTCGTTACGCGCGTCCGGCGGCGTGAGGCTGTACGCCTCATCGATGAACAGCACACCGCCCCGTGCCCGTTCGAACGCCTCCCGAGTGCGGTGCGCGGTGTGGCCGACGTACTCGCCGACCAGGTCGCCGCGCGCCACCTCAACGACCTGCCCGCCGTTGAGCACACCCAACGCCGTGAGCAATTGCCCGTAGAGGCGGGCCACCGTGGTCTTTCCCGTGCCCGGCGGGCCGGAGAAGACCAGGTGCCGCGAGACCGACGGCGCCGGCAGGCCGACCTCGGTCCTGGCCCGCGCCGCGGCCAGCAGGTCGATCAGCTCCGACACCTCGCGCTTCACTGCTTCGAGGCCGATCATGTTGTTCAGCTGGGACAACAGGCCCTCCAGCGCCGATGAGCGGCGATCCCCGACCGACACCAGCGCGGCTGGCGCCGAGCCGAGATCCTGCGGCAGCAGCTGCGCCAGTTCGACACCGGAGGCGTCGCCCGCCTCGGACAACCGATACGCCTGCCGGCCGATCATCTCCTCGAACACCTTGCGAGCGACTCGGGCGTTGCCGAACGACTCGGTGCGCGGCATGGAGTCGAACAGCCGGGCCAGCGCCAGCCTCGTGTCGTACTCCAGCGAATAGTGGTGGGTCCGGCACAACTGCTCCACAATCGTCACCAACTCGTCGCTGGAGTAGCTGTCGAACTCCACAGTCCGAGAGAAACGCGACGCGAGACCCGGATTCGTGTCGAGGAAGGCGCGCATCTGCGGCGAGTAGCCTGCGACGATCACCACCACTTCGTCACGGTGGTCCTCCATCAGCTTCACCAGCGTGTCGATCGCCTCCCGACCGAAGTCAGGTCCGGTGCCCTCGCCCGAGGACAACGCGTACGCCTCGTCCAGGAACAGCACCCCGCCGATCGCCTCGGTGAACCGTTGGGTGGTCTTCACCGCGGTACCGCCGATGTGCTCGGCCACCAGATCGGCCCGGGCCACTTCCACGAGCTGACCGGTTGTCAGAACCCCGAGCGCCGCCAGGATCTGCCCGTACAGGCGTGCGACCGTCGTCTTGCCGGTGCCCGGCGCTCCGGCGAAGACCAGGTGCCGCGACATGGGTGGCATCGGCAGGCCCGCCGCGCTGCGCCGCTGGGCGATCCGGTGCAGGCCCACCAGGGTGGCCACCTCCCGTTTGACCTCGGCCAGACCGACCAGCGCGTCCAGTTGCGCCAGCAGCGGGGTGGCCGCGTCTGCACCGGCACGGTCGGCGTCGTTGGTGGACTGTCCTTGGGCCGGCACGACCACAGCCGCGGGCACGGTCGGCGGGACGGCCGCGTTCACGTCGACAGCGCTCGCGGCCGGGGTTGCCGGCTCAGGCACGGTGACCGACGCCGCGCGCCGGATCTGCTGCCCGCCGTTACCCCGTATGGAGAGGTCGGTCATCGCGACAGGCTCTATGGTTTCTATTACTATCCCGTCGCCTCCGTTGTCGAACACTTCGCAGCGTTCCAGCGCGCCACGCGAGCCAGCGGCGAACCGGATGCCCGGACCGTCACAGCGGTGCACCCGGGTCTCTCGCAGCTGCAGGTCGCCGTCAGCCTCGACGGTCGCACCAGCGCGGCTGGCGCCGGTGACAGCCGACGACGTGGCCGACGCCGTGCCTTGGGCCGCGACGAGCAGTCCGTGCACGCCACCGCGCAGGCTGGTCTCCTCGACAGAGAGCCGTCCGCCTGCCGCGACCCGCACCGCCGCCCGGCCGCCCTCGATGTGGGACTGCTGCAGCGTTGCCCTGCCACCGTCGATGCAATGCACCCCATACTCACCGCTGTTGTTGGTGCGCAGGTCGGTCAGCACGGGGTTGGCACCGCCGCGGACCAGGACCCCGACGCGGCCTCCGTCCACGGTGATTCCGGTGAGCGTACCCGTGGCGGAGTCGTCGTAGAGCAGGCCGATGCCATCCGCGCCAGCGATCCGTCCGCCTTCGATCCGCGGTGCGGCGGAGCCGGCCACCGCGACCGCAACCGCGCCGGTCTGCTCAATGTCACAGTCGGCCAGCAGGCCGGCCGCCGCCTCCAGTAGGTACACCCCGTGCCCGCCGACGCCGATGACCCGACAGCGGCGCAGGACCGGATCGGCGTCGCCGGAGACGACGACCCCGTGGCCCCCGATCCCGCGAAATTCGCAGTCCTGAAGCTGTGGCCGCCCGCCCGTGACGACGAGACCGGGCCCAGGGCTGTCCCGCACCATCGTCGAGCGCACCTGGAGCGCGCCGTCGTGCTCCACCGCGACCGCCGGCCCGTCCACGCCACTGATGTCCAGCCTGGTCGCCGTCCCGCGGCCGGCCCGGGTAGACAGCACCCCAACGCCGCGCACGTTGGCGACGGTGCAGTCACGCAACTGGGGATCGGCGCCGCCTGCGATGACAATCCCGGCCGACCCAATATCGGCGACCACAGTCTCAGCGACCGTGGCCACGGCATCCTTCTCGATGAGCAGGCCCGCACCTGCTGGGTTGGCCACCCGACAGTTCCCCGCCTCCAGCCGACCGGCGAAGGCATGCACCGCAACGACGCCGTCTGCCTCCACATCGCAGTCGGCCATCTGCAGCGCGCCGGCCGCGAGCTGCACGGCGGGAAACTGCTCGCTGCCGCCCACCAGCTTGAGCCCCCGCAGGGTCACCGAGCCGCCGGCCACGAACACCGCCGTGCCGCCCTCGCCATGGACGGTGACGGTGCCGCGACCGTCCTCGGCCACTAGGGTCACGTCGCCGGTGAGCCGGAGGTGCTCGCGATAGACGCCCGGCTGGATCACCACGGTGACGCCCGGCCCGGCGATGGCAAGCGCGTCGGAGATCCGCGACGGACAGCCCGGGTCGCTCTGGGACACCGACACCATGCTCTGGATCACGCGCGTGCACCTCCGTGGTACGTGGACGGACCCCTGTTCGCCAGCGCGAGGTTCCCAGGCGGCGGGGTGAACCGGCGACCCTGGGCGTCGAACCCCGGGGCGAAGTCGAGCAGGCGCGCGGGCGGCTGCCGTTGATCGTGCGGAGTCGCAGCGCGCAGCCGTTCGAGCAGCCGCCCACCGGGTTGCCGGGCGCCGCCGCTGCCGGTCTGGTCCTGGAGCAGGATGCGCACCGGCCCGGCAGCTCCGTCGTCGCCGTCGACCGCGAGCACCGCGAACCTCGTACCCGCGGGGAAAAGGGCGCCGTGCAGGTCACCCGCGCCCGCACGGTCGAGGCGGCGCGCGCTGGCCGACCAGATAACGAACTCGACGCTGCCGTCCGGTGACCGGGTCGGCACCGTGTCAACGTCAAGAAACGCGGGCTCGATAATCTCGTCACCGACCCGATAGTGATCGACCACGGACAACGCGGCCCGGCTGGTCGCGTGGACCCGCCCGAGGACAGTGGGCAGCCTCTGCAGGCCGTACGCCACGCCACGGGCGAAGGTGCGCGCCCGGTCCTCGTCGGGCGCGCGGAGAACCCCGCCAGTGCGCAGCGTGCGATTGATGCCGTCGCGGTCGCCGTCCTGATACGCGCTGACCGCGACCAGCCCGGCGACCAGGTCGGCGGTAGCCTCCGCGGAGCGCATCCCAGGCTGCTCGGCGAGGGTTCGGCCGATCACGCGGGCATAGGCGTCGTACCTGCCGTTGAGTACATGGCGCAGCCTGGTCCGGTCGGGCATCTCCCACTCCGCACTGGAGATCCACAGCGGGGCCTGCCGCACGGGCATGCTAAGTCCGGGCACCTCTGATGGCGCGGCGGCCGGCAGGGAGGGCTGGCCGGTCGCAACCACGGGGCGCGCCTCGGGTGCCTGCGCTGTCGGCTCGTCCGGGTCCAGGTGCGGTTCGGCGGCGGGATCGTCCACGCCGGCGTCGCGCGGCTCACGGAGCGGCGGGCCGGGCCACCTGGCCGCGTCGAGCACCGCGGCCATCTCTGCGGGCACAGCCACCGGCTTCGGTGGCTGTGCCCGCAGCTCCACCCGCGGATCGGCCGACGGTGGCGGCTCCGTCGGCGGCGCCTCCACCAGTGCCGGCGGAGTGTCGTGGAGGGTGGCACCGAGGAGTTGGTGGCGGCCCGCGTCATCAGGCGTGCTGGATCGGGCGGTCCACCGATGGAACGCGCCGGTGGTGCTCAGCCCGCCGTCGGGTGTCGGCGAGACCGTGGCATCGGCGGCGATCACCGGGCTGCCGAGTGCATCGGCCAGGCCGCCGAAGAGCAGATCGGCGGCGGGTCCTGTGGGTGCGGTCCCGTGGTGGACGACGACGACCGGCCCGCCGGTCTCACCCCGGACCGCCGCGATCATGTCGGCCATCACAGCCGGCGGCACCGGTCGGCCGGCCATCCGGAACCCGGTCGCGGTGAGCCCGACCTCCACGACAAAGCCCGTGGCCAACACGACGTCGACAACTGCCGATCCGTCCACAAACGACCAGCCGCCCACGGACGCCGTGCCCGCCGGTTCCGGCTCGGCCGGAACCATGGGCTGTGGCAGACCGTCAGGTAATACGACCGCTGGCGCGGGCTGTGGCGGGCCGGGCGGCCACGCCCTGTCGATCCGCGGTGGCGAGCCCTCCGCACAGGCCAACCAGACACGGTCCCCACCCCGGGCCGCGCCGGCCACATCGGCCTCGCTGAGAGGCCACAACGGCACGGCGACGTCCCGGCCGATCCAGCTCGCCAGCCGCCCCGCGGCTCGCTCGACGAGTGCGCTGTCCGCGTAGCGCCCCAGCGGCACCAGGCGCACACCGTCAGCGCAGCCGCCGAGCTCCTCGCTGAGGATGCCATGCAGCAGCTCGAACAGGTCCGGCAGCCCGGTCACCGCGGGAGAGCTGACAACCACGACCCGGTCTGGCTCGGTCGGCAGGCCAGCGACCAGCCGGGCCAGGGCTTGCCCGTCCTCGTGGGCGGTGCGCAGCAGCAGGGCGTCGCCGACCGACTCGGCGACTACAGCGTCGCTGGCCGTGTGCGCTGTCGCAGCCGAGGTCATCGCGGCCCGCCTCCTTCCGTCTCGCCCCACAACGGCTGGCCCGGCGGTTCGGTTCACCCTCACCCGACCGCGAGATCCAGGCCAGCCGGTGTCGCGTCAGCCTGCAGCGCCGCCAGCGCACGGTGCCAGCCGACCACATCGACGTCTGCACGTTCGTAGCCGCGCTGCCGCAGATGCCGCAGCAGCCACGGATCCGGGACGATGTGGTGGTGTTCCAGGTAGTACGCAGTCGCGTCGCTCCACACCCAGACGCCGTCGGTGCGCACGTTGAGCGGCACCAAACCGGCCCCTGCAGGGTCGAACACGTCGTCGGCGGTTTCCGCCGTGACAATCAGCGGGTCTCCCCCGTCCAGATACTGCAGGACCCGCGCCCGTTCGGTCTGATCGAGGCCCGGCTGGTCGGGGTCGTCGAAGAACCTGGCAATGCAGATACGGTGCAGTGGCAGGATTGTCCACAGCAACGCGGCGAAGCTCAGCACCGCGCGTTGGAACGCGGGCAACGCAGCTTCGTCGGCAAAGACCTGCACCAGCGGATCCTGCTCCCCCGTGCCGAGCAGCGCAGTCTGCATGTCGGCTGCGATCGCCGGAAGGTCGTCCGGCCGAACCTCCGGGGCGTACAGCAGGTACATCCGCTTCGACGGGGACGACTGCCGCTCGGGCGGGGGGTAGCGCCAACTGCGCCACAGCGCGTGGGACCCGCCGAGGTCGGCCGCCGCGGCGACGGCCGCCAGATCGACCGGGTCCAGGCCGCCCGCACCCGCGTACTCGCCGGTCAAGTCGAGGGTGTGCGGAACGTACGGACTGAGCTCGGCGAGGACGTCCGGCGCGACCGGGGCCAGCCCACACTCCGGCATCGACTCCACGTCGGAAATCGCCAGGTCGCCTAGCGCACCGGCGTCGGCACCCGCATTCCGAAGAGCGTCGGCGAGCAACTCAGCGTCGGCGGGGGTGAACAAGATCTGGCTGGTCAGAGCGGTGAACGCAAGGGCCTGGGCGATGTCGACCACCCGACCCTCCGCCAGCCAGCCCCGGGCCGCGACGACTAGATCGTCCGGGAACCGGCTATCGGCCCGCAGCAGCAGGTGGTGGAAATCAGCGCGCAGCTGGCTGTCGCTCATCGAGACGCTCCCTGCAGGCGCTGGACGTTGCTGAGCCGGTCGGCGATCTTCACGTCGATTGCCTCAGCCAGGGCCTGCCAAAGCCGCTCCAGATTGTCACCGCGCCCCGTGCCAGCGGACTCGGCCGCCCAGTCGACGAGCTCAGCGACCAAAGCACCGAACCGCTGCCGCAGCGCCAGCCGGCCCACCGACCCGTCAAACGTCTGCGGCATCGGCCTGCCCTTCCTGCCCTTGCTGCTGCGCGAACCAGGCCGCGTCGACCGTCGGCGACGTTCCCAGCAGCGAAACGGAGTGTGTGCGGTGCTCCCATACCAAAGCGATCTGATGACCGGCATTCGTCGCGACGACGGTGGTGGAGGTGGGCTTCTCCAGCGGCTCGGCGACGGCCCAGCCCGAGTCGCGCAGCCAGCCGGCGATTGCCGCGAGCGCGTCCGGGACCGGGTGACCAGGGGGCGGCACCACCAGGAAGTTGCAGTCGACCCGGTACTGCTCCTCGGCGAGGACGACCGAGCCGCGGCTGACCCGCTGGGGCCCCATGTCCGAGAGAAGCGAGACGCGGCCGCTGGCGACCGCGGCGGCGGCAGCGGCGACTTGCTCACGCAGCCAGCGCTGGGAGTGCTCCAGCCACCGACCCATCTCGTGCCAGCCCGCAGGGGTAACTCGGCGGGCCGGGCGCGGCCGCACGCCGATCGGCTCCTCGCCCTCGATATGCCGCGCCCGCCACTGCGGCCACGACAGCAGCCCGGTCCGCGGCGTCGTCGGCCCGGCCTCCGACACCACGTAATCGGCGATCAAGTGCCGTTCGTGCAGCGCACGCGACGCGGCCTGGACGTCCGCGCGCACGGCGCCGGGGTCGGTGTAGTCCCGGCCATCGACAGAAAACGCCGGCTGCAGGTCGTCGTAAGCCTCGCCGAGACGGAACACATAGACCGTCGTGAGGTCTGGCCGATCGCTCAGTCCGTCACTCATCCGCCATCTCCAACTGGTCCAGGGCAGCCGCCTCGTGGAATGCGGCCAGGATCGCCTGCTTCTCGCCGTCCGTCAGCACGATATAGGGCTTGTACAGGGAGTTGTGCTCAATGTCGGCAGCGACGGACGCGCGCAGCGTCATCAGCTGGAGCTCGAACGCATATCTGTGGCCATTGACCTCGATCCCGATTACCAGCGGGATGACCCGGTAAGCGGGGTTCTTACTCTTCGGCATGGCGTACCTGTTGTCGACCTCGACGATCCAGCCGCCGGCACCGGCGCTGAAGTGCTGCACGACAGCCGCGAAGGCGCGCTGCAGGCTCGCCGTATCGGGCACGGTGATCCTGGCGCCCACCATGTCGACGATGTCACCGACCCGGTATTCGCTGCGGCCAGCCGATCCGGGCCGCCCTTCCATCATCCGTTGCACCTTGTCGAGCAGGCCACCCGCGTCCTTCAGCCGTCGGTTGTAGTCGACGGCCCCGTCCGCCTCGTCCTGCAGCTGGGCGACGATCGGCCCGAGCTCCCGGTCGACCGCTGGGATGACCTCGCCCTCCAGACGGGCGACGTAGTCCTGCACGGCGTGCCACTGCTCGGCCGACGGTGTGGAGTCAGACTCAAGCGCTAACGGGTCGGCCGCCTTCAGCTCCTCGACGTACACGTCGAGCCGCCGCCGGCCCTCGGCGGTGTAGTTGAACTCGTGCGGCACCTGCTCGTACAGCGGCCCGCGGCCCGGGTGCTCGGCCAGGAAGCCCGCCAGATCCCCGCCGTAGGGCCGGAGCGTGTCGCGGCGAGCGAGCTCCTCGATAGTGGCGAGTGCCCGCTCGTGCAGCGCGGGGCTGCGCAGGGAGTCGGTGAGGTTCAGGGTGCGCGGGTCGCCGAGGAGCCGCTGCATCACCGCGGACAGCTCGGGGGAGTGCGGGCCGATCCGCTCGATGACGGCCTCCTGGACGTCGGGCACGGTGTACCTGCCGTCGGTCCCGGGCGGCCCGATCGGCCGGGTTAGGTCCTGCGGCGCCCCCTGCTGCGGTCCATGGACTCCCCCTTGAGCATCATGCGGCGCAGCTCCGGTTTGGCTGGCGACGCCGGGCGGGCCATCCTGCACGTCCGGCCCGGCGGAGGCCGCCGATCCCGGCGGGCCGGGCGGGGCCGGTGGGCCGGGCGGGGCCGGTGGGCCGGGCGGGGCCGACGGGGCCGACGGGGCCGACGGGACTGGATCGAGGGCATCGTAATGGTTGCCGTCGATGCGCCGAACGAAAAGCGTCTGCGGCGCGTCAGGCAGCAGTTGCAGAGTCCGCCCGTCCTCGACCACTACCAAGTTGACGGCCCTGCCGCCATTTTGACGCGCAGCGAAGGCCAACAGCCGAGCGAGGGCGGGCGGCACGTCGTGGCCGACCTCCGAACTCCACAGTTCGGTGCGTTGGACGGCCGCCTCAAGCAGTTCAAGGTCGCTCGGCGGCCGACCGTCGTGGTAAATGTGGTCCTGTACGAACGCGGCGACGATGTCGTTGCCCCAGTCGTCTGTTTCAAAAAAGTGGTCCCACAACCGCCCTACCGGCTCGTCCGCGTCATCACCCGCGTCGATCCGCCTGATCAGCTCCTGGTGGTACGCGTAGGCGGTGTGGCCGTGCTCGCGGTCCGCCACCGCCTGCTCAACCAACGGGCGCCACTCGGGGTTCCGCGTCCGGATGGCTGTTGCCAACTCTTCGATGGCGAGCCCGGACGCGTCTTCGATGCCGTGCCGGCGCGCCTCGTTCAGGACCTCGGCAGTCTCCGCCTCCTCCCGCCAGTGGGCGCGCATGTCGTCCGTCACCGCTGGCGCTTCCCAGCCGGGCAGCAGGTCGTTGGGGACGTTCCGCCCCAAGGCGTCGCGCAGCAGTTGGCCCGCCGAGCGCAGGTGTAGCCCATCGAACAACGCCGGCGGGGCTTGCTGGACAAAGCTGGCCAGTTCGTCGCGCAGCTCTGCCGCGTCCTGCGCTGACACGGGCAGTTGGACGCCCTGCCTGGTGCTGCTGACCAGCACCGCGTTGAACAGACAGTCGCCGTTGCCTGGGATGTCCACCACGCGCATCCGCCCGAACGACGGCACCTCGAGCACCTGGCCCGGCGATGGCGGACGCTGGTCGCGGCTGGTCGCGGCATCACCGTCGGGAACGGGGCGGCTGTCGGACGGCACTGAAAGCTGCCGCATGCCGAAAATGCCTTGTTCCATCTTCGACTGCAGCCAACTACTCGGCAGCCAGCCGCTCGGCGACCCGGGTGAGGCGCTCATGGGCGGCGTTTGGGGGGCCAGCTGGCCATGCGGGCTGTCAATAGGCGACGCGGGCGGCGTCGGCGGAACGATGTGGATGCCCCTCTCGGCGTTGGTTTCAGGGTGGGCAGCCTGAACCGGCTGCGCCACCGTCGCCGAGCCGGGCGTGTCGGCACCGGACTCAGCCTCGCCGGTGGTCCTCGGTTCACCGCGTGGATGCCCCGACGTCACGCTTTCCAGCAGCCGCCGCACGAGCGGGGGAGACTGCGGCGCGCTGCGCCGTTGCCCGGACGCAACTGAGGGGGCCGGCGCGGCCCCGGCCACGGCCGCGGCGGCCCGCGCCTCGTCGGTTTGCGGCTGAGGACTCGGCGCACCCAACGTTTCGGCCAACGCGGCGAGCGCCCGCGAGCCGAGATCAGAGAGCGCCCCTGTGGCCGCCGGCAGCGGTCCGACGAATGGACGTATAGCGGCGTCCGTGATGCGACGCACCCGCCGCTGCTGCGCCGGGGGCAGGTCGGAAACAGCTTGCTCTGCCCGGCTTCCGTCGGCCGGCTGCATATCCACCGAGGGCACGCTCACCGCCGACACCGGAGCCTGCGGCGCGGGAACCTGCGGCGCGGGAACCTGCGGCGCGGGAGCCTGCGGCGCGGGAGCCTGCGGCGCGGGAGCCTGCGGCGCGGGACCTTTCGCCACCGGATCCGGAACGGCAGCGCCTGACCCGGGCGTGTACGGCGGCGGCTCATCACCAATGGCCGGCTGCTGGTGCCGATGAAGCTCGTCGTCGTACGCCGCGCGGGCCTGGACACGGCCGGCCTCCCACGCCCTGTCCGTCTCCTCGGCGAGCTGGATCAACGCGGCGGCCCGGGCGACTTGCTGATAACGCTCACTCTCTGAGGCGGAGCGGTTGGCCCAGTCGCTGGGATAAATCAGCCGATTCACTTCCCCGGCCAGGGGCCTATGACCGTATGGGGAAATGTTGCGGGCCATCCGGTGGGCGCGTTCGAGCCGGTTCATGTCCGGGTCTGGGCCCTCTGTCGCGTGAGCAACATCGTCCAGCAGCTGTTGGATCTCGGAGGCTTCCATCGCTTTGTGTCGTACGGCCACCTGATCTGCGAGCGGTCCCAGCTGATCCACCGTCTGTCCTGCCCTAGCGATGGTGCGCAGGTGCTGCCGCTCGATGTCAGCCGGGGTGCGGAGTACATGGGCAAAGTGCTCGAAGAGATCACGCATCCGGCTGCCCAGCAGGCCTTCAAACGGCCGAGTCGCGTTCAACTCCCGCGCTCGCGCGGCCTCGGCGGCCTTTGCGACACGCCCAGGCAGTCGCGGCCGATCCCTGCCCAAGCGCGGGAGTGTGCCCTGCGCCCGTCGCAGGTGGTCGCGCAGCCGTTCTGAGGCTGCCTCGGCCCCTCGTCGGGCGTCGAGGTATACCGCCTGCGCCGATGCGCTGCGCTCCTGGGTGTCACTGACGCGGGCTTTGGCTTGCTCACGCAACTCGTCGGTGACCACTGGGTCCAGCCGATACATGGAGGCACGCGCGTCGGTCCACTGGGTTGGGGCGTCAAGCCACCTCGAGGCCCGAGGCCGGCGCGGCCGGGCGTCGCTGGCGACGGCTTCGGCTCGCTCACGCAACTCGTCGGTGACCGCCGGATCCAGCCGATACATGGAGGCACGCGCGTCGACCCACTCGGTTGCGGCGACGAGCCACTCGAGGCGCAGCCGAAGGGCATGATCCCAGGCCGCGATAGTGTCGCGGATCGCCCTACGACTGCCCGCCATGTCGTCGTGCAACCAGCCGTTGGCACGTGCCACATCCTCCGGGACGTGCACCTCGACAGCGTCGCGCAGAGCCACCTCCGTGCCGACGCCGTGGCGCGGATTGTGCAGGTCATGCACGATTATCCGCTCCTCCACGTCGAACGTGAAGACCATGGTTCGCGTGCGGGCCTTGATGAAGGCGCTCTTCTCCTCCGTTGCCCCCTTTACCAGTACACCGCCGGTGGTATTGCCAAGCCGCAGGGCGGCCTGGTTGACGTCGTCCGGCACAATCCGCGCCGCGGCGGTGCGATCGACCACCCGAAACCCGGTGGTCGATTGGCGGTCGACCACCATGTCGGAGGTCGACCTGACGATCTCGCGGGACTCCACCCGGGAGTCGTCGACGATGCGGTCCAGCACGGGCTTGCCCAGCTTCACGTACCGCCGCAGGACCGCCCCGTAGCGCGGCACCACGCCCGCGCCAGAGACGCGCAGGTCGACGCCGTGGCGGACCAGGCTCGGGTATTGCGCCTTGGACCACTCGGGGGAGGCCATGTCGTGCACGGCCTCCGCAATGTTCGACCGGGGATCGCGTAGCGGATTGTTGCCGAGCCACTGCTGCGCCACAGAGGTGCGTGCGTGCGCGGACACGGCGGACCGCGCCGCGTCCTCGACCGCCCGCGCACCGGTGAAGACGGTGACCACCGCCTGGCCGGGCAGGCGGGTGCCACGGGCGTGCCATGCCTTGATCGCATCCGGATCGGTGTCCGCGCGGCTGAGTGGCTCGGGACGCACGCGCCGGTCACCGGCGTCGTGTACCGGCGCGGTTGCCCGCAGTTCAGACTCCGGGAACCGCAGCCGGATCGGGATCTCCTGAGACGACAGGATCGTCTGATCCGACACCTGCTGGTTGTTGTCGACACGTTGCACGGTGATGGCCAGGGTCGCCTCGAATTGCGCGAGCGGCCCGACCCCGACGACGACCCGCTCGTCCGCGTCGCTGGACCCCGCGCGGCGGCCGACCCTGGCCTGGTGGGCGTAGCTCACTCCGGGCCCGGCCCCCATCGCACCCGTATGACCTTGGCCCTTCGCGCTGTTGTCACGTGCGCCCTGGTAACTCCCGCTGAGCTCAATGCCGAGCCCGCGGCTGCTGCTTGTGCCGCGCGTGTCGGTCGCCCTGATGTAGTACTCGATATCGGTGGGGTCGGTGACGATGTCAACGAGTTTCAGGCCCTGCAGCCGGCCTTCGATCTTCAGGTCGACCCCGGTCGTCGACTTCACCAGATACGCAAACCACGGGAGCCGCCGGCGCCGGAACAGCCGTAGCTGTACGTCGTGGCTGAGCAGACTGTCCATGAAGGCCGACAGCCCGAACCGGCTCAACGTCACCCGTGCCCGGTCCAGATTGCCCATCCCCAGCGCATCCCGCAACGGTGCGTCGGGCCTGAGCGGCACACCGTTGGCGGCCAGCTCCCTGAGCATGGACTTGATGACCTCGGGCCGTCCCATGACATCCACGTAGCCACGGCCCATCTCCCCACCCCACAGGCCGTTGCCGCGGTCACTGCTCAGGTAGGCGGGTGGATGCCACCCCCGGGCCTCCGGCTGCGTGCTATGCAGACTCAGCGGCTTCGCCGGGGCACCGGGAGGCAGCGGAAGCTCGGCGATCGTCGGCTCACCGTCCCCCGCTCGCTCATTGTGCTCGCGGATCAGGTCGTTGGTCGCGTGGACGTCGCGCACCGCCACGGCGATCACCACGGCGTCTTTGGTATGCACCACCCGGCTACGAGCGTTGACCCCGCCGACGAACAGGTCTGGCGCACCCGCCCAGCGCACGCTCGCCCTGAGATGCCAGTCGCCGTCCACCCGATAGAAGACGAACGGCCCGTTATGGACCACGTTTCGCTCACCGCTGCCGGCGCGGCTCGTGTCCCGCCCCGACGCGACACCATACTCAACGCCGACATCGGCATCGGCGAACCCGGTATAGGCGTCCCTACGGTGACCGAACGAGCCGAACAGACGCAGGCCGATGCCGTGACGGACCGAACGGCCCTGCCCAATCGGGTACACACCCAGCGTGGACGACTCCGCTTCGTATCTCTTCATGCCGACCGGCTGGAAACGCGTTGGGACGAACGCGACCTCCAGCGCGCCGTGATGGTCGCGGAAGAACCCGGCCGCCAGGAGATGGCTCACAACATGCCCGGGTTCAAACAGGACACGAGCCCGCCCGAGCTCGAACTCGGGGCTGAAGAACGCATCGATTCGCTCTCGCGACACGCTGCCCGGACTCGTCATCACATGGCCGTAGGGCAGCCCTTCCAACAGCTCCAGGGCGTTCTGGCGGATCTCGGCCATCAACCCAACGCTATGCGTCTGGAACCGCGGCGGCAGCCAGTGCACGGGGCCGCTTGCGGCGGCGCCCAACGAGCTGCCCGGCCGGTCCTCAATCCCGGTCACATTGGCGGTGGACGGCTCATCCACCCCCATAGCGTCCACCCAGTCCGCGGTCTGCCAGACCACAACCTCGCCACTATCGAGCAAGACGCGCTGGGGTGTGTCGGACAGCTCGACGGAGCCGGTGTCAACCTCCATCCCGTGAGGCACGTGTGCGTACCGGGACAGGCTGGCCGCCGTCCACAGCCCCATGGTTGCCGTCCGCATGAGCTGGCGCGGGCGCCGGTATGTGCTGACCTCCGCGTAGAAGTCCACGCCGATCGTGAACTCCCGGGCGGTGATCCGGTCAGACGCCGGCCTTTCACTCACCGACATCTCCACCTGGGAAACCTGCTGACCTGTGCTCAATCGGCGATCGCTGTCGTGTCTGTAGCGCAGCTCGGCCCCGACGCCGGCGAACGCCCGCTTGTCAGGCCGCTTCCAGCGGCGGAAGAAGCCCGCCTCGCCACCAACCTGATATCCACGCCGAACCGCGACCTGGTTGATCGCCCGATCATCGGCAAGGTCATGCTGGCGTGTCGAAACCGTCCTCGAGTCGCCGGTATGCGTCGCGCCGGTCCGCTCGGCGGTCAGCACCACACGCACATAGTCGTTGTAGAACCAGCCGTACCGCTTCAGGTTCACCACGACGCCGGTGTCGAACAGACTATCGACCATGGCCCGCATCGTCGGCACCGACAACGACGCTCGCAGTGAGGCGATATTGTGCCGCGCGTTCATCAGATCCCGCAAGCTACGGATCGTATCGACCGAGGCGGGATCGGCGGCCATCGCGACCGGGAACTCCCGCAACAGAGTTTCGATCTTGTCGAGCGCGCCGGCCAGTCCTGTGATCTCACGGACCACACCATCACCGAGCGGCTCGCTCAGCAACCGATCCCCAGGCTCCACCCGAATAGGGTCCGTCGGCTTGGTCATCAGGTCCGTGCCGACTCGAACAAAGACCCTGTCACCCGCCGCCGAAGTCGCAAGAGGTTCTTGGCCCGGGACGCTCAACTCCCATACCACCGGATACGAACGCAACTCGGTCTCGCCGCTGTAAATGATTGTCCTCCGCCGACCACCGCCACCACCACCCAGCGCGACCTGCCCGCGCCCTACGGCAACGGATCCCCCCGCCATCAACCGAACGGGACGACCATTCTCGTCTACCGGGCCGTTCCAACCAGCCTGCGCCTTGACACTGGCGTTCAGCACGGCTTCGCTGCTGTGGTAGGCGGTCCGGACGACCTGCGCGCTGTCACGCAGATGCAGCGCGTCGGTACGCGACAGCGCGGTGTACCGGTCGGCGGTGACCCTGATGACGAACGGCCCAGCCACCTTCTTCTCGACGTCGTCCCACAGGGCCGGGACCTCCAGCCCCCCGACAAGCCGCTCGAAGGACGCCTCGACGTTACGAGCGCTCAGAATTCGCTGCAGTTCGGCACGGCTCGCCGAACCGATCTTGAACAGCCCAGTCGGCAGCGTATTGCGGGCCAGCTCCCACAGTCTCTCCACCACAGCCGCTTCAACCTGGTGCACCCGAGGCAGCGTCTCGCTCGACAACCGCTCGGAGGTCTCGGTTGTCGCGGCCGGCACCATGGCGTACTCCGGCATCCGCAGCGTCGCCGTCGTCGTGATCCCGGCTGTGCCGACCGAAACTTCGTCGCCGTGCCGGCCGGTGCGCCACAGCTCCACCTGATAGTTGGCCTTGACGCTGACTTGTTCGGAGCGGCCGCTGGAACGCATCTGTCGGTGCACCACCACCGACTGGGCGGCCGAAGACTCCCGGGTGACCCGCCGTAGCGTGCCTTGCAAGGTCAGACCGCCGCCGGGGACGACGTCGAGAGGGTCAACCTTGCCGTTGACGTTGACCGTCAGCGACTGCTCCATACCGGAACTGTGCACCTTGCCCACGCTGGTTGAGTGGGCCGAGACGCTGGTCATGTCAAGCCGCGTCACATCGCCGGGTGCGTCCTGGTCCGGCGCGGGGACAGGCTCCGTCAGCTCGACGCGCACTCGCAACTCCATCGGTCTACCGGCCACCGTCACGGGGAACGGGCGGCCTGCGCCGAGGAGGGTATGCAATGCGCCCGTGCCGTCCGCATTGTCGAGCACAACCCGTACCACGTCATCGAGTCCGTTGACGCTCGACGAGCCCACCAAATCGCCGATCTTCCTGCGGATCTCGTCCGTGACCTCGGATACGTTGGCCACGCCCACCAAGGCGCCCGGGCCCAGCGTGCCTAGATCCAGATAGTCCCCCGCGACCGTGCCTCGGTCGATGCCAGGCGCCGCCGGGATCGTGGGCGAACCGCCCACAACCACCGGCGCATTGGCTCCTGCGGCCTCACCGCGGTCCGGTTCGTGTCCCGGGTCCGGCACGTCTGTAGTGGGCGCGCCGTCCGTCGTGACGAGGTATGCCGAGTCTGCGGTCGCCGCCTTCCCCACGGACGGCACCGGAGACGGCGCCTTGTCACGGGTGAAGGCTGGGCCGGGCGCTGCATCACCCGGATCGACCAGGCCCTCGCTCGCCCC
>NZ_JBEXCY010000016.1:42285-55574 GCF_040605515.1 Dactylosporangium sp. NPDC005572
CCCACCGCCAACGGCACATCGCTGTCTGCGATCTCCGCGGTGGCCGACAACAACGGTTCAGCGGGCGCCGCCGCTGCATCACCCGGACCGACCAGGCCCTCGCTCGCCCCCACCGCCAACGGCACATCGCTGTCTGCGATCTCCGCGGTGGCCGACAACAACGGCTCGGCGGGCGCTGGCGCGGCGCCGACGATGTCAGTCACAGACGGAGGCGCGGCATCGGCGATGTCTGTCACGGACGGCGGCCCGTCGTCAGCGTTCGGCTCGCCGACTCGCGCCTCCCGCGTACCAGCAAGCTCCGCGGCCGAGGAGTCCGCGGCGGGGCCGGCAGGGTCGGCCGAGCTGTCCGGTGCGAACTCGTGGGTCGCACCGAGCTGCCCACGGAACGCCCACGATGGACCGTCCACCTCGATGCCATCCGTTGTGGGCAGGAAGAACAGCTCGACCTCACCAGTGGGCACCTCGGCCAGGTCGCCCGCCTGCCCGTCGAGGAAGACCACGCCGTTACCGTCGTGAACCGCGTTGAAGACGTGCGCGTACGGCCGATCGGGCAGGTTCACGACGACCATGCCACGGGAGTTCAGCGGCGCCTGTGCCATGGCGGACACGATCGTGCGCAGGTCCGGCACCCGAACCGGCGGGCGGCCGCGGTAGTTCTCGAGGTGTCTCGCGGGTTCCATCGTGGTGGGCGGCGCCATGACCACCGCACCCTCGGCGAGCGCGACGTCCGTCGCGATTGCCGCGATGACGCAGTTGGTGGCCGCGTCCTCCAGCAGGTTCCGGTATGGGTTGACCAGCGACAAGAACGAATAGTCACGCTCCACGATCGGATCGATGCCCTGCTGCGCCGTCCGGACCAGTACCGGCGACGCCAACTCCGGAAACGCCTCGTATTCCGCATCGTCCTCAACCAGCCGATGCAGCGCGTCGACGGCATCGCGGTAGCGACGCACAACGTCCGCGTGGACCCGCCGCGCCGACAGCGACGACCGGTGAGCGGGTGTCGGAAGGGCCGGTGTCGAGTCGCCGGGGAACTCCTTGGCCCAGAGTGCTTGCGGTACCACCGCCTTGAGCATGCCGAGCGGGATGCCCAGTTGCAGCGCGCCCTGCTGGTCGACGGCCAGTTCAACCGCACCGCTGGTCCGAACTTGCCTGCCGCCAACGATAACGTCGAAGGTGAGCGTGGTGTAGATGAAGTAGACCGAGGTGTCCGAACGCAGCCAGGCCCGGTGCTCGATCCAATCGGTCCGCTCGGTCGCTGTCGTCTGACCGCGCTGGTAGCTGTACACCACCCTGGGACCGAGCCGCCCCATCGCCGCCGGATCGGCCGGGATGACGGTGAGGTTGCCCGCAATCTCCTGCTTGGTCTGCTCGTTGACGGTCTCCGCCATGGCGGCCTGGTCGGTGCCGTGGTCGTAGCGCTCGTTCTCGGCCTTCTCCATGAAGTACAGCTGCTGCATCGGGCCGAACTGCGCCTTGACCCGGATGTCGGCGCCGTTGCGGTCGACGACCTTGTCGGCGGTGGCCACCGCGCGGATCCGGCTGCCCTGGGCGGTGAACATCGCCGGCAGCCGGTCGGGGAAGTTCTCGAACGTGAGCTGGTCGTCGGCGACCGGAATCCCGGCCACGTCCCGCTCGCGCGCACCCGCCGTCTCCTTGACCGCGGTGAAGATGTTCTGCAGCCCGTAGATACCGGTGAGACGGTACCCGTCGGGCAATACGTCGCGCAGCAGCAGACCGGCACCAAGCGGCGCCTGCCCGCGTGGCAGGCTGCCCTCCGCAGGAGCCGCAACGACCTGTTCCTCAGTGACGCTGCCTCTAATCACGCGCGGCGGTACGGGCCGGTGGATCAGTGCGCGTCCCTTGTCCCCCACCGTGTTCCAGGCACCGACGATCTCGCGGACGCGGTAGTGAAACGTCACGGCCTGGTTGAAGTCACGGAGCTTATTGGCCCGCAGACCGACCATGAACAGGAGATTGGAACCGCGTGTGGCCGACCCGTCTACACGGGTGGTCTGCGAGCCTGACACATTGACCGTCGCTGCGATGCCTTCGCTGTGCTCGGTGGCCCCGCCAGTCCCACTGCCGACTAGGCCCGCGCCGCGGGTCGCGGTGCCGATGTCCTTGCTCGCGGAGTCGCGGTACTGGTTGCCGCGAGCGTAGAGCTTCTCGCCGCTGCCTCCCTCACGCGCGGCACGGGCCGGACCTTCCAGTTCTGCCGTCACGAACACCTCGAACCGCCGGCTGCCGACAGAGAACTCCCATCTGGCGCCGCCGTCGCGCAGTTTCGGCATGTTCGGGCTCAGCCAGGTCGGCAGGGACCTCACCTGCAGCGCCAACTCCGGTCCCCCGACTCGCTCGGCCGCATGGGCCAGTTCGGTCGTCAACCGGCTCGGGACGGCGAGGCTCACGGCACCGCCGTACAGCAGCGGCCACGTCACAGACCAGGAGAACCCGTGCTGGACGCTGACCGGTGCGTCGAAGTCCGTCCCCAGCGCCCGGACCAGCGCCGGCCGAATCTGGTCAGGTGAGCCCGTCCGATACGGTGCCAGAAGTCCGCCGGGATCGTCGAACTCGTCCGCACGCACCACAACGTCGTGCAACAACACATTGAGCACGAGCTCTCCGTTGCGTCGCACCACCCTCCCGCTGGGCAACGTCACAACATTGACCACCGCGGTGCGCACCACCGCCATCCGCTTGTCCTGATAGACGCCGCGGTACGAACCCACGGTGTAGAGGTCGGCGCCGGCAGTGCCGGCGCCGGTGTCGCGGGCCCGGTTCACCGCCGCGCCGATGTACGGCACGCCCACTCCGCCGACGACCGACCAGCCCCCGAACGCGCCCGCTTCCCTGCTCTGCTCCTTACCCGCCTGGCTCTCCACAACCTGCTGGCTGTACGGAAACCAAACCTTCTCGACACGGGGCCGGCCGACCGGTTCCGTCGCCAGGGACAGCTCCTGCCCCCCGACCGGGATCGTCGCGGCACCGGCCAGTCCGCGCAGCGCTGCCGCCTTGTATACCGACTTGGTCAAATCCCGGCGCGCCGGCGCAGACTCGATTCCCGCTTCCTGCGCGACGACCGCCGCACGAAGATCCCCGACACCGGTCGCGCCGACCACCGTGTAAATCGCCGCGGCCATGTCCATCAGCACGGAAGGACCGGCCTGCTCGGTCGGCGCGGCACCGGGGAGGTCAGGTGGTTCGCCGTCGCTGCCGCGCAGCGCCGGATGGTCCATCGCGTCCGGGCGATCGTGCAACTCGTCGGGCTGCAGCAGTGTGGCCTGCCCATCGAAGCTGCCCGCAGCGATCCGGATCGCGTTGCGCTCGGCGGCCCAATGCCAGCGGATGGGCACCAAGTACCGCGCGCTGGGCATCTTCTGCCCATCGGTGTCGGAGGTCAGCGCGGTGGACTGGGTGCGTCCGAACCGCTGCGTACGGAAGTTCGAGTACTGTCCGCCCGCCTGGCCCCGCAGCGGGAGACCCTCCTCAAGGTCGTCGGTGTGCAGCGACAACAGGTCGACGCCCACGTAGCCCGAGACCTCGGCGGTCTGCCCGGAGGTGCGTTTGCCCGACATTGCGTCCACGCTGGTGTGGCCGTACTGCACCTGGTAACCGGGGACACCGTCGTGCCGCCCGGCGCCGGAGACCTGGGCCCACACGCCGACGACGAGGTCGCGGCTGCGGTTGGTCGGCTCGGTGGGCGACGGGAACGTCAACGTAACGCCCCACTCGTTGGCGTCCATGTCAAGCAGGTCGTCGCCGCGCGTGCGTAAAGCGCGCTCAGACAACTGCTCGACGAGGCTCAACCAGTTGCGGTACTGCGGCCCGGGACGGTTCAGCGTGGCGCCCGTGAGCGGCAGTTGCTGCAGGACCTCCCACGGAGTCCGTCCCTCCCCACCCCTCGCCTCGGTCGGCAGGTAGTCGCGCTCGACCAGCACGGTGACGATCTCGTTGTAGAGCTGGTCGACTCCGCTGAGGCGTTCCAGAAAGTCCATGCCCAGGCCGAAGCCGGCGCCAAGGTTCCACCACGTCTTGGTCGCGTCCCGGCTCCTACGGTCCCGTATCGCAGTGTCCTCTGCGAGATCCTCCGCACGGTGGGTGTCCAGCTTGGCCTCATTGGCAAGTCCCAACCTGCGCAGGTCGGCGGCGGCGACCATGGCGTGCGCATAACCGTCGATCGCGCTCGTGCCGGTCTTGGTCGGGCCTCCGTCGGTGGCATGGGTGACGTCGAGGCGGACCGTGAAGTCGAGCAGCACGACCTGCAACCGGCCGACCACCCGCTTGGCCCGGGTCAGCCAAGCGCGATGGTTCCGGGTGTGCTGCTCGCCCCGTCGCCACGGACTGTACTGGCCACGCAGACCAACGCTGAAGATCTTGTCCAAGAAGCGCAACCGGCCCGGCATGGTGAGGCGGACGGTCTTCGAGAGGTCCCGGCTGAGCAGTGACTTGGCTACCACGGCCAGGATGCGGTCGAACCTTGTCTCGCCGCTACGCGATACCTCGCTGATCGGCGTGACCGAGGTGATGGGCTGGGCGGCGTCCGCGGACAGCGCGAGGCTGAGACGCCGGCCGTCACGCTCCAGCACCACCCGGAACACCTGCTGGAAGTCACGGCCGGCGGGTGGGCGCAGCACATCGGCCAGTCCCATCGCGACCGTGTCGTTGGTGACGTATGCTTCCAGAACCGGCTTCCAGAATAGGTAGTCCGCCACCGACAGCACCGGCTCGCCCTGTTGCGTGCGGGCCAGCCGCAGTTGGGTCAGCACCTTCTCCGCCAGCTGGATCCGCGACACCGCATGGTCTAGGTCCCACAGCGGGAACTGCTCCGGTGCGGTGATCGATCGGGCCTGTAGGTAGCCGGGATCGACGTTGTCCGCCAGCGCAGCGTCGAGGGTGCTGACCTCGTTCACCGTGTACGGCAACTGGAACTGCGCCACCGAGTACGCCACCGTGTCGGCCCTCGGTCGCCCGTCCTCCCCCAGCCAGGTGAAGTCCTGCCAGCGGCCGGTGGCCCGATCCTGGACTCGCGCCACCCAGTTGACCGGCAGATCGACCCAGCCCAACGGCTCTTTGATCCGCAGGAACTGGTAGTCGGAGCGCGCCACTCCCGACAGTTGGCGCGATCCCGACGAGGTCGCGTAGCCGCCAGTCAGCGCCAGTTCCCCGTTGGCCAGCCCCAGTGAACTGGGCTTGGGCGGATCGAGCCCGGCCCGGTAGGCCACACCGGCGTCAATTGACCAACCGGCGCTGCGCGCCAACGACTGGGCGGCATCCAGATACCGATAGATCCGGTTCTCCTGCTTGCCCGCGAAGCGCGAGCTCCCGGGGCTCTTGAATGGCAGCAGGCTGTCATGCCGCACTTGCGGCGGGGCCGTCGGCACCGCCCACACCCGCACGTCGAACGTACGCCCGCCAGCATCGACCGGGATGTCGGAGCCATCGTCCAGCGCCTGCCCGAACAGCGACGTCAGCTTCTGTTCCACCACGGTCGTCGAGATGGCGCCGTCCGCGAACGGCACAATCCCGTTCAGCCATCCCGTCAGCGGCCCCGCGAAGCCCATTGGTCCGATCGTATGGAACGCGGTGACCAGGCGGCTGTGGTCGGGCGTCACGTCGGACTCGGAGGGCGCGGGCCGGGGGCCGGGCATGTCGCGGTGCCAACCCGCGAGTACCCCGTCGACCAGCGCGGCCCGCACGGTGCCCGCCATCCTGCGGCCCACCTGCGGCAGCGAGTGGGCCCGCCGCACTGCCTGCGCCACGAGCACCACGTCGGCGGCGGAGACAGGTCCGCTCCGGCCGAGGATCTCCAGCACCATGGATGCGTAGTCCGACTGCGAACGGAACCGCCGGTCGCGCGGGTCGGAATAGTGCTTGCGCCGTGCCCGCACCAACGCGTCCAGGTCTGCCTCCGATACGTGGATCGGCGCCGCCTGGTCCGGCAGTGTGACCGCCAACGACTGCATGAAACCTGACGACCCGCGCACCGTCGTCACGGGCGCGGTCGGCAACGCCGTCGTGATGACCTGCCACAGCGCGTTCCGTTCGTAGCCACGCGCCTGCGGGGAGTCCGTACGACCCGGCAGCTTCTCGGCCGCACGCACCGCCGCCGCGACCTTCCGCCGGTACATCCTGGTGCGGGACAGGCCGACCCGCACGGCCCCGTCGCGAGCGAGGCCGACCAACCATCGCGGGATCAAACTGTTCTCGCGCTCGATCACACGGTCGGCGATTCTCGACACCTCTCTCCAGGTCACCGCCACCCGATCGCCGTACTTGTGCCGCAACAGCATGGTGAGGTCGCCCAGATCCACGGGGCGCAGTGGCCGTTCTCCGTCACGGTGCTTGTCATAGTGGCGGTACACCGAGTCAACGACGCGGTCCAGACGCCGGAAGTCGTCCAGGAGAGCATCGTCGAAGCCGAACGCCGGCTGCCCCGACTGGCGCAGCTCATGGAGCGCCCAGATAAGCGACCGCAGCTCCAGCCGCCGCTCCCATCGGGCGGTCGGGTCACCGGTCACCACGGCGGCGATCCGCTCCTCGATCCCGGGAGTCAGCGGCCGCTGCTCCACGTGGGTGAACGCCTCGCGCCGTACCAGTGCGTCGACAGTGATGCGCTGGCTCGCATCCCGCAACGCCGTGATGTGTGCATCCAGTCGGGTCAGATGCTCCGGCGTGACAGTCGGTACGTCGAATCCGAAGACCTCCTGCACCAACGGAAGGTAGTCGTCGCCGGCAAGCTGGCGGGGGTCGCGACCCAGGGCACCGGCCCACAGCTGATGGTGTGCGAAGAGCAGGCTCGCACGCCACCGTGTGACATCGTTGCGGGCACGGGCCTCTCGCGCCAACCGCACTGCTGTGGCGCCGGACTCTCGCACCCACCGCTGCGCCTGCTCCGGGGTCGCCTCCGCGAGTCGCTGCGCGACCCAGAGGCCCACCGACGCGCCCTCGGCCCGGGCCTGTCCGACCGCCTCGCGCAGTTCACCGACCGCCTGTTCGAGCGCCTTCAGGTGATCGGCGGAGCCGGACTGCTGCTGGGCCATGATCTGCGCCTGCTCCACCAGCATCGTCAGCACCGGCAGCATCCGCGTGGCCCAGCCGACATCGCTCAGCAGCACGGCCGGGGGTCCACCAGGGGTGTTAGGAGTGCTGGCGGACCCGTCCGCGGCCTGGACGGGTGCGGCGGCGGCCGAGCGGCGTCGCGACACCGTGGTCATGGGGTACATCTCGGGACGCGGGCGGGGCGTGACAATGTCGCTCAGCCGTAGACCCCTGAACATTCCGGACGCTCGGGAGCCGGTCTGGGAGTCCGGCAGTGCAGCATGCCGCGCAGAGCCTCCGGTCGCCTCTTCCCGCACGCGCCGCACCGGGGGCGGCGCTTCGCCGGGTGTGGCAGCTGGGCCGGGCGGCACAGTGGTATCACCGGGGTCAGCTGGCCTGTCGCCCGGCCCCACCGACGCCGGTCCCTTGCTGCCTGCGGTCTCCGCTGTCGCCGACCGCAACTGATCGGCGGACGTTTGCGCGACGTCGGCGTCGCCGACGGTGTCGGTCACGGGCGCCAGCCCGGCGTCAGCACTCGACTTGACGGCTGGCGCGTCCCGCGGCGCAGCATGCTCCGACGCGAAAGGCTCTACAGCTGGGGACTCCGCTACGGACGGCCCCCCCCGCCGTGGTACCGGTGGAGTTGGCGGACGGGTCCGGTGCGGACTCGCCGGTCGCGCTGACCGGCCTGCCGAACATTCCGGACGTACGGGAGCCGGTCGGGGGGTCGAGCAGTGCGGCCTCTACCGGTGCGTGCGTCGCGCCGAGCGACCCGCGGTATCTCCACCGCGGGCCATCGATGAGGATGCCGTCGGTGGTGGGAAGGAAGAACAGGTTGCTCGGACCGTTGGGTAACTGGGCGAGGTCGCCCGCCTGCCCGTCGAGGAAGACGACGCCGTTGTTGTCGTGCACGACGTTGAAGACGTGCGCGAACATTTTGTCCGGCTGGTGTACGACGACCATGCCGCGGGAGTTCAGCGGTGCCCTCGACATTACCGCCACGACGCTGCGCAGGTCCGGCACCGGCACCGGCGGCCGGTCGCGGTACCTCTCCAGGTGTTCCGCAGGCGACATGGTGTCCGGCGGGGCCGCGTAGACCGCACCGTCGGCGAGCGCGAGGTCAGTGGCGATCGCCGTGATCATGCAGTTGGTGTCGGACTCCGCCGTCCGGCCGCGCTGTGAATTGACCTGCCGCAGCCAGGAGTAGTCTCTCAGGACGATCGGGTCGACGCCCACAGGTGGCTCCGCCGACCGGATTTTGACTGGCGTGGCCGAAAACCACTGCGGGACCAGCCGCGGCGTCCGCTGCCCGCTGTACAGGTGCCGCAGCCACCCCTGACCGGTCCCGGTGCGGGCCCGTCGACGGGACAGACGCCGGTCGAGGGGTGAGCCGGGTGTCGAAACGGCGTCAGCGCTGCTCGGCGCAGCCGCCCCGTCCCCGTCGACGGCCGTGTTGGCCGTGTGGGCCGTGTGGGCCTCCGAGGCCGATACATGCTGCGGGTTCTGCTGAGCGGCGGTTGGCGTCTCGACCGGAACAGGCGTATGTCCAGCGGACGGGCGCGCAGGCGCGGCCGGCTCCCGTCCGGCCGCGACGACGCCTGCCGACGCTGCCACGGTCGCACCCGTCTCCGTGCGCACGGCCGTCACCGGCACGGGGACGGTTGGCCCGGTCGCGACCGGCCGCACCACGGTCGGCGCCGGCGGAGGCGTGCTGCCCGACGGCAGGCTTGAGGAGGAACCGGGCGGCACCGCCGGCGTTGACCGCATCGGGACCACCGGGTCTGACGTCAGAGCCTGGGCCGGCGCCGCGGCGGGTGGCGGCGCAACGGCAGACGTGCTCGCTGACGGCGCAGCGGTCGACGACGCCACCGTCGAGAGCAGCACGGGTGACGGCTGGGCGGGCGACCCTCCGGACGTCGACGGCACGCCCGAACTTCCGGACGACGTCACTTGCGTCGACGGCGCGCCCGAAGTTCCGGATGGCGGTACTGACGTCGACGGCGATGCACCAGCGACCAAAGGTTGTGGTGCTATCGGTGCCGGCACCACGGGTGACGGTGCATTCGGTGACGTCGTGACGGTCGATGGCATAACTGTTGTCGGTGCCACGGTCGTCAAGGGCACCGTCGGCGAAGCGGTCGGCGATGGGGTGACCGCCGCCGGAGTCACCCACGATTGGGCCGCCATGTTGGTCGAGGCGCTTGGGGAGACGGACGGGTGGGCGGCCGCCGGTGGAAGGCCCGGCTGCGTGCCGGGTGGCCGGGTTGAGGGGTCCACTGATGCGCCGGCAACCTCCACCGGCGCGGACGCGAGTGGCGACCCGGCCGTCGGGCCGGCAGCGACCGTCGGTGCGGGCAGACTCGGCGACGCGGGCATGCGCACCTCTCCGGAAGGACTCGGCGAGGCAGGCGGTTGAGCCACCGTGGACGGCCCCGTCGGATGGCCCGGTCCCGAACTCCCGGCGGTCTGTGCCGGGGACGTGGGAACGGACGCCAGTCCGTTGGAGGACAGCGTCGCGGGCACCGAACCCGCCCCCAGACCGGCCGAGGGCACCACGGGCACCGGACCCGGCGCTGCGTTCGCCGACGGTGTGCCCGCCGGGTCGGTCGACAAACCGGCTGGCGGGGCCGCGGCGCGGCCAGGCACCGACGGGGGCGGTGTGACGGAGCGTACGTCCGCCGGCCGGTCGACCGGCGAGCCCGTGGCCAGCCGCGCGCCGTCGTACGACGTCGGCGCTAGAAGCCCGCCGCCGGCGGGCGCGCTTACGTGCGGTGGTCCGACCGGCGTGCCGGTCGGCCTTGTGCTCGCCGAGTTCGTCGGGGACGTGGGCTCGGCGCGAACGGGAGTCGGTGCGGTCGATGGGCGCTCCGGTCCACCGAGGTGCTCCGCAGGCATGTCAAGAAGCCGTCCGGCCGGGGCCGACGGTGGCGGCAGGGCGTGAGACGGCGGCCCGGCGGCCGGCCGATCGGCCGGCATCGGACCCGGAGACGACAGGACAGGAGACGACGGGACGGGGGACGGAACGTGCACGGGTTCTGCCGCCGCTGGCGCGTCGTGCGCCGGGGTGCCGTGCGGGGCGGCGGCATCACGCGGGCCATGTGTTGCTCCGGGCTTCAGGGCGTGCACGCCGGTCTCGACACCCGAGGTGAGCCCGCCGGACACGACACCGGAGACCGCCGCGACGCCTCCAACCTGCCACCCGACGCCCTGGGAAACCCCGTAAAGGCCCTCCGTGAAGTATTCCCCGCCAGCCTCGCTGGCGATCTCCACGACGACGTCCTTGACGGTTTCGCGTGAGAGCAGGCCCGGCGTCGACGGGACGGCATGGTCGGCGGCTGCCTCGACGGCTTCGCCGGCCGTCTTGCCCACCACCTTGCCTACCGCCTTGCCTGCGGCGTCGGCCAGCGCCCCGGCGGCGGGACCGAGGATCGTCGAGATCGCCCCGCCCAAGGCCCCGACACCTGCCGACTGCAGGGTCAGCGACGCGTCCCACTTGTCACGGGTGCCCATGGCGATCTGCATGCGTTGTGCGATGGCGTCCATGAGCACCTGAAGGCCGACGCCGACGCCCATGTTGATCGCAATGTGCAGAATGAGCCGGCCGAGCCAGGTCTCAACCAGCAGCCGAAACACGAAGAACCGCTTGGCCATCCAGTCGAGCACCGCTGCGGGGTTGATCCACGCCATGGCGAGCGCGACCGTGACCTCGACAAGCAACTCAATGACGGACATATATATGATGATCTTGGTGTACTGCACCTGTGTGCCCGAGGTGCTGACCCCTTCACCGACCTCGCGGAGGTTCCTGGCACCGGACTTCAGGTAGCCGGGCGAGTCGTTGACGTACGCCTGCATCGAGCGGACGAAAGCGTCATCCGCCTGACCGGAGACACCCTCACGCACTCTGCGTACCCCACTGACCAGCAGCGGATGGGCCCCTTCCACACCGTCGGCGGCGGTGTGCAACGCCTGGGCAACCGCGAACAGCCGGTCCTCGTCCGCGCCTGGAAAGTCCTCACCGGTGACCCATTTGAGAAAGCCGGCCATCTTGTCCGACATCGTCAGGCCCATCGGTTCCGGGTCACCTCCTCCCCCCAGCTACCCGCACCCGATCGCTCAGATGTGGACGTTGCCTCCGTCGACCCAGCTGCTTGCGGTCTCGACGTTGTCGGCTTCGTACGCCGCCAGACGCCGTCCCAGTTCGTCCACGCGGCTCCCGTCGGCCACCGAGAGATCCCGCAGGTCGGTCAGCGTCGCCCGCAGTGGCGGCAGGCCATGATCGACGGACTCAACAAGTTGCTCGTCGACCTCACAGCGGACGCTGAGCACGACCGGGAGGTTGCCGCCGAGGTCGCTGTCGAGCCGGTCGACAACCCCCTGCATGTACGTGTAGTAGTCGTGGAACGCCTCGCTGCGCAGCCGGTCGGTGTCGGCCGCGAGGTACCTGCCGCCGCCGGCGCCAGGCAGCGGCTCAGTCATGGCCGCTCCCCCTGCCCGTCGCTCCGCCGGTCGTCACCGAGCACGGAACCGTTCACCGTGTCCATGGCCTGCTGCATCATCGCCTCGAGGTCGACCCGCCCATTGATGATGTCGGCGAGGGGCGAGCCGGGCGGGAAGACCGGCTGAAACGCCTCCGCCATCGCCGTGCGAGCCTGCGCCCGGGCCTCCCGGATCGTCTCGATGAGCATCGCCGTGAGCTCCGCCGGCGGCATCGTGCGGTACGACCTGGTCAGGAACTTGATGTCGCTGATCTCGCCCCGGCCGTCCACGGTGACGCTAAGGGCTCGATTCTTCGAGGTGGCGGTCGTCTCAGTCGACCCCAGGCTGTCCTGGATGTCGGCGAGGGTCGCCTGGACCCGGTCGAACTCGGCGTGCGCCTGCTCGATCCGGTCGTACAACGGACTGGACATGTTCATCTCCCTGTATCAGGTGCGGATGCGGGTCGTGCTGCGGGTGGGCACGTTCGGGGAGCCAGGGGTGCGCGGCGGGAGCGGCCGCTGGGTGCGCTCCCCCGGCGTGCCTGCGTCGTCCCGGCCAACCACCGCGGGGGCGCAGTCAGGGTCTGTGCCCCAGACCTCCTCTTCCTCGGCCAGCCAGGTCGTCCGCTCACGCTCCTTCTCAGCCTGCTGGCCGCCGGCGGCACCCAGCCCGCCCATAGGCGGCATGAACGGCGGAAAGCCGTATCCGGCCGAGTTGCTCACGCCGGCAGCACCCGCGGCACCGGGCTGAGCGGACAACGGCAGCAGGTTGTCGATGCCCTGTCCCCCGACGGCCACGAACGCGCCCGGCTCCTGCGCGGCGCTGAGCATCCGTGTCACAGGGTCGGTGCTCGGATCCGGACCGGCGTATCCGGGTGGCGGGGTGCCGAACGGCCCGACGATCGCGCCCGAGTCCGGCACGGCCGCGGACCCGGCGCCCGGCAGATATGACGCATCGGGGAGGCGAACGCCGCCGCCTAGATCCCCTATCGCGTACCCGTCGGAAACGCTGCCCGACGAGCCGCCGACGCCACGACCAGGCTCCACAACACCGGCACCACCACCCACGTCGAAACCACCTCCAAACCCGGCACCCGGACCTCCCGCACCGGCCGTGCCAGGAATGCGAACCTCGCCGCCGAAGCCGTCAGTGAGGAATCCGCCGGAGCCATTGCCCGAGGACCCATCGACGCCACCGACGTCGAAACCGGCACCCGGCGAACCGACAGCACCGGCGCTACCGAGCGCGTCGGCGGGAATGCGGACTCCACCCGGCCCAAAGCCGGAGCTGATCAGCCCACCGGCACTTCCGTCGTCGGCAGGCCCGCCGGGAACCTGCACCCCCCCGAAGTCCGCTCCGGCGGTGAAGTCGTCGAACGTACCGTCTCCGGCGCCCGCGGCACGGCGTGTCGTGTCGGCGTCGCGGGGGTCGGTCGCGGACCGGATTGGCAGGCCGCTACCTGGTAGTGGGCCAAGCCCGCCCAAGAAGCCCGCCTCGACCCCGCCGCTACCGTCCGCCCCAATGCCGACGCCCAGGCCGCCAAGGCCGTCGCCGACCGCCGCCGGGCCCGCGCCACCTGGGCCTCCTCCGCCGAAGTCCCCGCCGGTCGCCAGCCGTGCGCCGCCGAAGTCCGAGCCAGCGCCAGCATCGCCACCACCACCACCACCACCACCGAAATCAGCACTGTCAAAGCCTGCGCCGGTGTCAAAGCCGCCGGCGTCACCGCCACCAGACGCGAGCCGTCCGCTGCCGAGACCTGGTCCACCGCC
>NZ_JBEXCY010000016.1:55673-105363 GCF_040605515.1 Dactylosporangium sp. NPDC005572
CACCACCAGCGAAGTCACCACCGCCAGGGAAATCCCCACCACCAGCGAAGTCACCACCGCCAGGGAAATCCCCACCACCAGCGAAGTCACCGCCACCAAAGTCACCACCACCAGCGAAGTCACCACCGCCACCGAAGTCACCACCACCGAAGTCACCACCACCAGGGAAATCCCCACCACCAGCGGCGGCCAGCGGGTCATCGACCTGAACCGGAAACGCCGTCTTGTGCAACGGCAGCACGCCCCGCTGCATCGACTGCATGGTCGTGTTGTAGCTGTCGACGAGCGTCTGCGTTGCAGTGCGCGCGGCAGCATCAAGTTCGACCATCTTGTTGGTCCAGGTGCTCTTGAGATCGGCGTTGAGCCGCACCCACTCGTCGCCCCACAGCAGGTTGTACGGGCCGGGCAGCCCCTGTTCGGGGAACGAGAAGTTCCACGACTCGTTCGAGTCGCTGGTGACCTCAAACTGAGACACTTCAGCGTCGTAGGCGTCAATCTGCTGCTCCATGGAGCGCACGAGGTCCAGGAGCAGCCAGTTCGGGTCGTAGTAGTGGTAGTCCTTGAATGCGCTCCATGCGCTCTGCATCGCCGACTTGAACGCGTTCACAGCATCGCCGTTGTCGTTGAGCAGCTCGATCCAGTCCGTCGGCTCGGTGATGTTCTCCTTGAGGAACAACATGGCGGCGGCGAAGTCCTCCATCGCGAAGACGAAGGCGTCGGCGGCCGAACCCTGGAACCCTGAGGCGTCCTGGTCGACCTGCCCGACGACGTCGAGGATCGCCGGACGGCCGGTGTTCATCAACCAGTTCGCAACCTCGTAGAAGAGGTGGGCTGCTCGGTAAAATGTCTCCGCATCGAGGAACGGGTTGTTGGCAATCGACGCAATCGTGGCCTCGCTCTTGTTCACAAGGTCCTGTGACTGTCGCGCGGGTGACTGCTCCCCACCTTCCCAGAAGGTGAACCAACCCCGGATCATCTGGAAGTAGCCGAGGTCACCGTCGGAAACCTTGCGCTTCCGGTACAGGGTGATCTTGTTCCAGCCCGGATGCGCTGCGTCAGCCGGCATCCAGTGGTTCCAGGGCTTCTTCCCGTACCTTTCGGTAACCCCCCAGAACGACATGTCGAGCACGACCCACGACGGTTGGGTGATCCTTGGTACTTCGATGTCGCCCTCTGCCCCCAGCACGTCCCGCGTTGCGGGCCACCAGTCCAACGGCTGCGTCATCGCAATACAACCTTCCGGTCTAGGGGTGCTGAGGGTAGGGCGCTGGGGGAGAGGGCCTTCGATCAGCCGAAGCTGGGCACCGTGCTGCGGAACTCGTCGACGGTCATGTCGTTGAGCGACTCCGCGTCGTCGGTGATCAGAAGAAACGTCTTGAGATCCTGGTAGCGGGTACCCGCTAGGGCGCCGAGCTCGCCCAACCGCTGCTTGACCGTGGAACCGTCGGCCCTGATCACACTGGCCAGATTCTGACCGGGCGCGAAGTTCGCGTGGCCTGACTTGATGATGAGATTGTCGATCTCACCCTTGGCCGCGCCCGGCGCCTCCGCCGCAAGGTGGAAGTTGACATTTGCAATGTTGTCGATAAAGGCATCGTCCACCTCGATCGGCATGGTTGCTCCTTTCCGTGTGCCGCCGGGCAGTGACGGTCCGACAAACCGGCACCGCCCGCCGGACCGCAGCGTTTGCTAGATGTGGCCGTCGAACAGGGCAGCGCCCCGCGTGTCGGCGATGTGGTAGGTGTCCCGGATGTTGTCAATCGCCACGGCGCCGCTGGCCAGGGACGAGTTCATCTCGTTCATGCCCTGATGCCACAACGCCTGCGCGGCACTGTACGAGTCGGCGGCGCGCCCCGTGTTGGCCGCGATGAAGCGGTTGACGACAGCATCGAGATCGGAGAGTGCAACCTCGATCGACCTGGTGACACCCCGAAGTTCCTCGCCGCTTGCCAGCAGACCATCCGGGTTGAGACCGTAAGTAGCCATCGATGTCCTTCCTTTGCTACACCGGCGACGATGCACCGGCGACGAATGGTGATCAGGCCGGCTGGTACCACTTCGCCTGCGACGCCGACTCGTCCTCGGCATTCGTCGACACGTGGAGGTGCTCGGTCATGGCCGTGCGCAACTGCTCCAAGCCGTTGCGAACCTTGGCCAGGCCCTGGAGCCAGTCGCTCAACGCTCTCCTGTACTGGTTGGCCGCCTCCCCGTGCCAGGGTGTCGACCCGGACACAGCGTTGACGGACGCGTCGGCGGCGTTCACGTCGGCCATGGTGACCTCGAACGCGTCGAGCAGCTGCCGAATGGCGGCTTCGTCGACCTCATTGGCCAGAGGTGCTGTCATGATGTGTTCCTTCCTGGGATCCTGTTGCCGCTGATATCGCTTGCTGTCGCGTGCGGTCTGGTCGGTCGATCACCTCCGCGCCAGGTCGGGGTCGAGGAGCGGCCCGGTCGGCAACAGGTCCAGCAGCTCGCCGGGCACGACTGTCGCGGTCTGCGGCGGGTAGCCGAGTACCTCGGCGACCCCGGCGCCAGACAGCGGGTACTTGATACCGGCGTCGGTGACTAGGTAGTAGGCCGCACCGGGCGCCTGCCCGGGACGGCCGACCCGCACGAGTCCACCGAGTCCGGGTGCCACGGACATCGCCGCCGCAGTTCGTTTGGTCCGGGCAATGCCGGTGGCGTCGGTGACGGGCGCCATTCCGGCGGCTGGCGCCTGTGTGGCCACCGCGACGGTGCTCGATCCGCCAGACCACCGCGTACACCAGATGCGACCCGGCCCGGCGGCGGCCGCCGGCGTCGGCGGCGTCTCCGGGAGTCCAGCGGGCAGCGAACGCTGGCTGGACGTGCGGAGCTCGGCCAGTGCGGCCGCGCTCAGCGCGGCCGCTGTCGCCAGACCGGGCCCGAACGTTCGGGCGGTATCCGGGTCGCTGGACACGACGGCGACGCCCACGGCGGTCAGCGGGCTCAGCCCGTCGCGCTGCAGCACGTAGTGGCGCTCGACACCGCCGGCTACCCGCGCGACGAAGTGCTGGCCGATCACGCTGGGCCGCCCGTCAATCGTCGGACCCCGCTCACCGCGGCCCGGCACAGTGACCGGCCCGATGTCCGGGCCCGCTGGCACCTGGTCCAACCAGGCGGCCTCTACGGTGGTCCGGGGCTCGTCGTAGCCGAAGAGCCGGCCGAGCCAGCTTCCGGCGAGCCTGTACCGCCGTGCTCGCCAGATGAGGAAGCTCTCCCCGTCGACTGCCCGAACCACCAGGCCCTCGTCGTTCCCGAGCGGTTCGCCGATGCCATTGCGGTTCAGGGCGAGGATCGTCGCCGTGGACAGCGTGCCTGCCTGGTCCCGGCCGGCCAGCGCGCACACACTCCACGCCACGTCGTTGCCCAGCATCCCGGGCCTCGGCAGCGCTTCTGGGGCGGCGACGATACCCAGCGGCTGACCGCGCGGCACTGACCGCAGGGATGCGGCCGACACCGAGGCGGTTTTGGGCGCCTCGCCGAACAGCAGCACCGCCGAGCTATAGTTGAGCACCGGTCGTAGTCGGTCGTCCACTAGCACGTACCGGCTGCCGGTCTCCTTCTCGATCACCAGCGTGCCGGGCTTCCGCCAACTCGTGGCACCGCCGGGGCGCAGTAGCCCGAACACCGCGAAGCCAGCGACCACCAACGCCGCAACGAGCAGGCCGGCGACTGTACCGACAAGCGTCCGGCGGTGCGGGCTCTCAGCGGCCTCCGGTTCGGCGAGCACCAGCGCGGAGGTCAGCCGGCCCAGCACGTACGACTGGGCCTGCACCTGATCGCGACGCGACTGGATCCCCATCAGCCGCCCAGTCCCCTTGCGTAGCCGTACACCCCGAGCACGGCAAGCAGAACAGGGAACATCGCTACCGTGGCCGCGGTCTGGCACAGGTCACCGATGCGGCCCCAGTACGGCATCAACCGGCGGCCGGGCATCGTGCGAGCTACCAGGTACAGCGCGATACTGCCGACGGGTACGAGCACAACAGGCATCGCCAGCCGCGTCCACGACTGGCTGCCGGCCGCGACGTCCAGCGTCAGGGCGACGAGACCGGTGACCGCGGGCGCAGCGACGGCCAGGCGGTGCCATGCGCTGTTCATCGGGTGGGCCACCAGGAGCCGTACTGACGCGACGAGCAGGACCAGCGTCGTCGTCGCCCAGCCGCTGGCTGCGGCGACGAGGACAAACGCCACCGCTGCAGGCAGCGCCAGCCCGGCGTGCAGTCCGGTCATGTACTGGTCGGCGGCGCCCGCACGGGCCAGGACAACCGCGCTCGGCTCGGGGTCGATGTCCTCCTGCAGATGCTCGGGCTCGGTGGGCAGCGGCGACAGGCGCAGTCGGGCAAGCCGGAATGCCAGCAGCGGTACCAAAGGGCTCACCACCGTGGCCGCAGCCAGCACCACCGCGGCGGCCTGCGTCGTGGTGAACGGCGTATATGCGCACAGCGCCGTGCCGCCCGTGCCGAACAGCACGGCGGTGCACATGGCGGCGAATAGCGGCCCGGCAGACCCGACAGCGGCTGCAGCGAGCACTGCGGCGGCCAGCGCCGCCGCAGTGCCGGTGAACAGCTGCGGTCCTGCCAGGTCCGGTCGGTCGGCGACGGCTGACAGCAGGCCGCCGAGGGCTGCGTGGCCGACCGCGGCGGCGGCGAAGATGAGGCCGGTCGTACGGTCGGCGGCGGCGCGCGCCGCCGCGAGCGCGGCGAGCAGATAGCCCACTGCAAGCCCACCGGCGGCCAGCGCCCGCGGTGTGGTCTGGCCGGGCAGGGCGAGCACGACAAGCCCGGTAGCCTGCAGCACGGCGAGTACACCCAGCGCGGCCCAGCGGGTCATGATCGGACGCCACCGGGCGGTCCGATCGCGAAGGCCGGTAGCCACGCCGTCGAGAAGGTCGTCGAAGTCGGGCGGGGGGATCTGCTCGGCGCGTGGCCGCAGGTGCACCGTATCGCCGTCGCGCAGGCCCAGCGCGGCGATCGTGGCCTCCTCGTCGAACGGTGTCGCACCGAGGCGCTGCAGCACCCAGCCACCGTGTCGAAGGCTGGTGTCGGCCAGCTCCTCACCCAGATGGTGCAACAGCGTGGGCAGCATGTCGGCGACCAGCACGTGGGTGGGCACGGCCAGCTCAACCTGACGCTGCGGCCCACACACCACCAGGCGGCACATCTCTCCGCTGACAACGGCTGTCATGGCGCTCACTACGCAGCGCGGGCGACTCGGTTCACGCTCCGGACCGGATTTTTTGACGGTTTCTTTCCGACACCTTGACCCAATCCCGCGAATTCGCCGTTATACGACCTGCCGGACCCAGTTGACGGGCCGGTGTGTCAAGTAGTGTCAGCCCGAGGCAGGAGATGAACCGTGACCACGGTGGTGTTCCGGCGCCCAGCGCGGCGCAACGGTCCGGAGATGCCCACCGGCGAGATCAACCTTCAGGAGCCGCCCGAACTACCCGAGGTCCGGCCGGGAGGCATGCGCGGCGCGATGACGGTCCTGCCGATGGCCCTCATGTCCGCAGTCATGATGCTGATCTTCATCGGCCCGTCCCGCGGGCCTCTCATGTGGGTCATGGTCGGACTCATGGTGGTGGCCATGGGAGGCATGGCGATCGGGCAGATGGCGGCCAGCGGGGGTGAACGCAAGCGGCGCATCGGCGGCGACCGTCGCGACTACCTGCGCTACCTGGCCCAGCACCGGCGTCGGGTCCGCCGCGCTGTCGTCCAGCAGCGGGAGGCCACCGCGTGGCGGCATCCCGACCCCGCGGCGCTGTGGACGGTGGCGATGACATCGCGACGCTGGGAGCGGCGCGCGAGCCACCCTGACTTCATGGAGATACGCGTCGGTACCGGTCGGCAGCGCCTGATGACCCGAATTGCGCCCATGCAGACCAAGCCGATCGAGGATCTCGAACCGCTATCGGCCAAGTCGCTGCGCCGGTTCATCAGGGCGTACAGCAGCATCAACAACGAACCAGTGGCACTGTTCCTCCGAGGGTTTGCCCAGGTCCGCATCACCGGCGGCGATTCCGCCCGCCGCCGGCTGACGCGCGCTCTCATCGCCCAGATCGTCACATTCCACGCGGCAGAAGATGTCATGATCGCATTCTGTGTCGGCGGGGACGGGGCCCCAGAGTGGGACTGGGCGAAGTGGCTGCCACACGCCCAACATCCACACGAACAGGACGCCGCCGGCCCGGCCCGGCTCGTTGCCGACAGCATCGAGGCCGTGGAACGACTGCTCGGCGACCGATTCCTGGCGCGCCCTCGATACGAGCCGGGCGCGGGCGTCGCACCCAGCCGCGACGAGCCATACGTGGTCATCGTCTGCGACGGCTGCCGTATCCCCTCCGGCGCGCGGATGGCATCGGGTGGGTACCGCAATGCGGTCCTGGTCGAGCTCGGCGACGCGCCGACGGCTACACCGCAGGGCATGCTCTGGCTCGACCTGCCTGACGGTGACGGCCAGGTCGAGATGGTCACCCACGACGAGGTGGGGCGGGAGAAGCGCACCGCCCTGGCCACCGCGGATGGTCTCGGGGCCGGCGCGGCGCGGGTTTTGGCCCTTACTCTATCGCCGTACCGGTTGGCCGTGGCAACCGAGCCGGCCGCCGACGCGCTTGCGTCGGACTTCGACGTGGCTGCCCTGCTCGGCGTGGCCGACCTCGGACGGCTGGACCTCGCGGCGGCATGGGCGCCGCGGCCACCCACCGAGCGACTGCGCGTGCCAATCGGCGTCGACACGGACGGCACCCCCGTCGAGCTCGACCTCAAGGAGTCCGCACTCGGCGGGATGGGCCCGCACGGCATGCTGATCGGCGCCACCGGCTCCGGCAAGAGCGAACTACTGCGCACCCTCGTGCTGTCGCTCGCCGCCACCCACTCCTCCGAGACGCTCAACCTCGTTCTGGTCGACTTCAAGGGCGGGGCGACGTTCCTCGGGCTGGACCGGCTACCACACACCTCCGCGGTCATCACCAACCTGGCCGACGAGGCGGCGCTAGTCAGCCGCATGCGCGACGCACTGCACGGTGAGCTCGTGCGTCGCCAGGAACTGCTGCGACGCACCGGATTCAGCTCAGCCTTGGCGTACGAGCGGGCGCGGCCGCAGACCGACGCCCTCGACCCGCTGCCGACATTGCTCGTGGTGGTCGACGAGTTCAGCGAGTTGCTCGCGGCACACCGCGACTTCATCGACCTGTTCACGATGATCGGCCGGCTGGGTCGCTCGCTCGCCGTGCACCTACTGCTGGCTAGCCAGCGCCTCGATGACGGCCGGATCGCACAGCTGGAGTCACACCTGTCTTACCGCATCGGGCTGCGCACGTTCTCGGCCATGGAGTCGCGGTCCGTGATCGGGGTCCCGGACGCGCACGAACTGCCGCCCCAGCCAGGCAACGGCTACCTGCGCACCGACGTGTCGACCCTGATCCGGTTCAAGGCGGCCTACGTCTCCGGTCCCTACCGCGCGAAGAAGCCGCGAGTGCGGCAGGAGGTCGTTCGGCAACAGATCGTGCCGTACCTGCTGGAGTACGTGCCCCACCGCGGGCCGCGGCAACCGGAGGACCCGGCCGACCAACCGACGCCGGACCAGGCCGAAGGTGCGGACGAGCGCACACCCAGCGTGCTGACGGTCGTGGTCGACCAGTTGGCCGATCAAGGCCCGCCGGCCTATCAGGTATGGCTGCCGCCGCTGGATGCCGCACCGACGCTGGACCAGCTGCTGCCCGCGCTCGCCCCCGACCCGGAGGCGGGGCTGCGCGCGGTGGGCTGGCCCGGCTGCGGCCGGCTGGTCGTGCCGGTCGGGTTCGTCGACAAACCGTTCGAACAGGCCCGGGAGCTGCTGACGGTGGACCTGTCAGGTATCGGTGGCCATCTTGGCGTGGCCGGCGGACCACAGAGCGGCAAGAGCACCCTGCTACGGACCGTCATCTGCGGCCTGGCGTTGACCCACAGCCCGCAGGAGGTGCAGTTCTACTGCCTCGACTTCGGCGGTGGCATGCTGACGACGGTTGCGGACCTGCCACATGTGGGCAGCGTCGCCGGCCGGATGGACACCGAGCGGGTCAGCCGCACGGTGGCGGAGCTCACCGCCCTGGTCGCCGAACGGGAAATGCGCTTCCGAACCCTCGGCGTGGACACGATGGCAACCTACCGGCGACTGCGGGCCGACGGCACGGTCACCGACGACCCGTACGGGGACGTGTTCCTGGTCGTTGACGGCTGGTTCACACTGCGGCAGGAGTTCGAGGTCGCTGACGCGGCGATCCGACGGATCGTCGCGCACGGGCTGAATTTCGGGGTACATCTGCTCCTGACCACGGCCCGATGGTCGGAGGTCCACCACGGCATGCGCGACCAGATCGGTACCCGGCTGGAGCTGCGGCTGGGCGACCCGGTTGATTCCGCCATCGACCTGCGGGCCGCTGCAACGGTGCCGCAGGTTCCTGGCCGCGGTCTGACCGCGCAGAAGCTGCAGTTCCTAGGCGGCTTGCCACGCATTGACGGCATGCGCGACCCGCGAAGTGCCACGGAAGGCACGCGCGAGCTGTCGGCTCTAGTGGCCGACTACTGGGTCGGCGAGCGTGCACCTGGCGTGCGAACCCTGCCCGAGGTACTACCCGTCGCCTCGCTGCCCCCCGCTGAAGGCGACGTACGCATACCCCTGGGCATCGACGAGGAGCGGATGCAGCTCGTATGGCTCAACTTCGAGGAGGTGCCCCATCTGACCGTGCTCGGTGACAGCGAGAGCGGCAAGACCAGCGTGCTGCGCCACCTAGCGCAGTCGTTGATGCGGCGGTTCACGCCGCAAGAGGTGAAGATCATGGTGGTGGACTTCCGTCGGGCCCTGTTCGAGTCGATCCCGTCAGAGTACCGACTCGGCTACTCTGTGTCACCGGATGCTGCGAAGGATGCGGTCACGCAGGCCGTGGAGGGCCTGCGCAGCCGGGTGCCGGGCGCCGACATCACCCCGGAGCAACTGCGCCGCCGCGACTGGTGGACCGGTCCACGCCTGTTCGTCCTGGTCGACGACTACGACTTGCTCAGCGGTCACGACAGCCCGTTGCTGCCGTTGATCCCGTTCCTGGCGCAAGGCACCGATATCGGGTTCCACCTCGTCCTGACCCGCGGCGCCGCCGGCGTCATGCGCATGTCGATGGACCCACTGATCCGCCGGTTGCAGGAGACCAACAGCCCCGATCTCGCGCTGTCCTGCCCACCATCCGAAGGGCCGCTGCTGGGCAACACTAGGCCCCGCATCCTGCCCGCCGGGCGGGCGCTGCTGTGCACCCGGCGGGGCAGCCGGTTGGTCCAGACCGCCTGGGCCGACCCACCGGTCATCGCAGCAGCCAGCGACGTGACCGGCCGCTGATGCATAGATCCCCTCGCCCACCCCGGCACGAAGCGCGACAACGCATGGGCCCGGCTGCACAATCCTCGCGGCGCACCGCGATAACCGCCGCTCTCTTGGCACCTAAGGATCCTCTATTGGATCGGTCGCTCACGCCGTGGACACAATGTGGCGCACACCCCCATCGGGCCAGCGCCGCATAGCGATCGGGCCGGGCCAACGCGCCGCCAAGCGTGCGGCGCCAACGGCGGTGCCGGCCGACCGGCCCGCCGCGCTCGTGCATGCATACCCCGATTCGTGGCAGGCCGCCGGCCCGCCCGCGCGAACGCAGCGGGAGCGGTTTTCTGAGGAGATCCAGATGAGTAGTCAGCCACACAGCCCCAGACAGATTCAGCTCACCGCGTTACTGGCCGGCCTGTGCCTGGTCATCGGCGCATGTGGGAACTCGGACGGCAACGACGGTGCCAGCGGCAAGGAGCCGTTGCACATCGGCGTCGAGACTGGTCTGACAGGGGCGAACGCCACCGATGGCGCGGCCCAACTGGCCGGGATGAAGGCGTACATCGCCATGGTCAACGCGGGCGGCGGCATCAACGGGCACCAGGTCGTGCTCGACACGGCCGACGACGGGAACAACCCGGCAAACGCGCCGGGCGCGGCGCGCAAACTCGTGGAGACTGAGAAGGTGCTGGTACTCACCAACACGATCAGTGCGACGAGCGCGGCGATCCTGCCGTATCTCAAGGCACGTAAGGTGTTGCTCATCCCGAGTTCCGGCTCGACGGCGCTGATCAGCGACCCGCAGTCGACGGTGCGGCTGGTTCGCACCGGCTACGCCGGCCTTGCCGCACAGATCGTGGAGTACGGGGTGAAGAACCTCAACGTCAAGCGGGTCGCAATCGCCTACACGCCGGACGCGATCGGCGAACCGGCCCGCGACGGCGCGCTAGCCGAACTGAAGGCGCTCGGCTTGGAGCCAGTCGCGGTGGTGCAGTACAGCTCGACCGCGGCGAACACGTCGGCCCAGGCGGCACAGCTGAAGGCCGCCAACCCGGACTTCGTCGTGGTGAACAACATCTCCTCGGCGGTAGCTCCCCTGATCAAGGCCGCCGACCAGATCGGCTTCAAGCCGATCTGGGGGTCCACGACCGCCATGGTGGGTTCCGGCACCGTCGCCACGCTGGCCGACCAGCTCGACGGCCGCTCATACTTCAGCACCTCCAGTGTCCTGCCGGACAGCCCGGACGCGACGCTGTATCAGACCTGGATGGGCAAGACCGGTGGGGACACCACGCTGTATCCGAGCATGGACGGTTGGAACATCGCTACCGGCGCGATCGCGGTGCTGCGGCGGGCCATGGCGGCGGCCGGCGGGAAGGTACCTACGCCCGAGCAGGTGCTGAACGCGGCGGACGGCACGACCATCAACGACGCGTACACGCACAACCTCGCGTGGACCGGCACCAATTTCAACGGTCCCACCGGCGCACAGGTGATCACGTTGAAGGACCGAAAGTTCAAGCAGGTACAGGCGTTCCAAAACGTGCCGACGGTGTCCTGAGCGAGCTCCACCAGTCGATGACCCGTAAATCAGTGGCCCTGGTGGCGGTCCGGTCGGACGCCACCAGGGCCACTCGATGTCACTCGATGTCAGGCCCCCAGGTATGAGCGCAGCAGGGCCGACTCGTCGCCCGGCCGGGTCATGTCGAGGCTCTGCCGCACGTGCCCCTGGTCCAGGAGCAGGACTTCGCCACACAGAGCAGTAAGCAGCTCGCGGTTCTGTTCCATCAGCACCAGCGAGATTGACGTCTGGGCGACCACTTCGGCCAGGCCTCGGGCCACCTTCTCGACGGCGACCGGTGACAGACCCAGCGACGGCTCGTCGAGGATCAACACGCGGGGCTGCTGTACCAGTGCCCGGGCGATGGCCAGCAGCTGTTGCTCGCCGCCGCTGAGCGAGGCGGCGCGGTGCCGGCGTTTGTGCCCGAGCACAGGGAACAGGTCCTCCATGTCCGCGAGGCGGCTGACCGGCTTGGCCGCGGCGTGCGCGGCGACGAGCATGTTCTCGCGGACGGTCAGTTGGCCGAAAACGAGACGGCCTTCGGGCACGAGGGAGATGCCGGCCAGGACCCGACGGCGTGAGGACAACCCGGTGACGTCCTGGCCATCGACGGTGATCGTGCCAGCGGTCGTACGCAGTGCGCCGGACAGCGCCTGGGCGAGGCAGGATTTCCCGGCCCCGTTGCGACCGATGATACCCAGCGCGCCAGCGCCGACCTCGAAGCTGATGTCCTCGACGACCGGCACGCCGCTGCGGTAGCCGCTGCCGAGACGGGTAACGGTCATGCTCATCGGCCGGCCCCCGGCGTCACGCGGTTCAGCGAACCGCTGCCGAGATACGCCTCCTTCACCTCAGGCTTGCTCAGGACCTCGGCGGCTGGCCCGCGGGCGATGACGTGGCCGAAGTTGAGGACGACTAGGTCGGGACAGACGCTCGCGACCAGTCGCAGGTCGTGTTCTACCAGGCACACGGCGAGGGTGGGATTTGCTGCTCGGATGGCGCGCAGCGCCTCGATGAGTTCAACGCGCTCCTCAGCGCTCAGCCCGGCGGCCGGCTCGTCGAGCAGGAGCAAGCGCGGGCCGGCGATCGCCGCGCGGGCGATCTCCGCCGCCTTGCGCGTCCCGTACGGGGTGTGCGCCGGCAGCAGATCGGCGAACCGTCCGCAGTGGAAGATGTCAAGCAGGGCTTCCGCCTGTGCCAGAAGCGCGGACTCGTCGACGCGCCGCCCACCGCGGCGGCGGGCGAGGTCGACACCGAGCATGATGTTCTCCCGGATGGTGAGCGTCTCGGCCATCTGAGGATGCTGAAAGGTCCGGGCGATGCCCAGTCGAGCGCGAGCTTGCGATCGTTGGTGGGTCACGTCATGGTCGTCGACCAAAATCGTGCCAGCGGTCGGGCGGTACACGCCGCTGAGCACATTGAGCAGCGTGGTCTTGCCACTGCCGTTCGGCCCGACCAGGCCGAGCCACTGTTGCGGTGCGAGATCGAGGTCGACGTCGTCGACCGCCAGGTTCCCACCGAACGCCATGCGGACACTGCGAGCAGACAGGACACTCCTCGGTGCCGCCGCGGGCAGTTCGTTCCGTGACTGGGTCTGCTCGGCCACCACGTTCACCTGTTTCCTCCGACCTTGGTCAAGGCCTGTAGAGCCTTTATGGCGAATCGTTCGAAGCTCGGGCTGAGCCCTCGCGCGCCGAGGGCCAGAGCGACCAGCAAGACAGCCCCATAGGCGATACCGGTCGACTGCACCGGCACGACGTTCTGCAACCACTGGGGCAGTCCACCGATGACGATGCCACCGAGCCAGGCGCCCGTGGCGCTGCGGACCCCGCCGACGAGACCGCCGACGAAGAAGTAGATGGAAAGGGTGATCGGGAACTGGGTGGGGCTGGCGTAGCCGACGAAGAGGCCGTAGAGCGCACCACCGAGGCCGGCCAGCAGCGCGGCCCAGATCCACACGGCCGCCTTCGTCAACTGAACGCGAGCACCGAACACGGCTGAGGCGTGCGTGGTCTCGCCGACAAGGATGGCCTTGCGACCGACGGTGGTGTTGAGCAGGCGGATGGAGATGAGGCTCAGCACGACCATGACGACCGTTGTAAGAATGAGCATGCTCGGGCCGGAACCTGTGATCGGCAGCGGGCCGAGGGAGAAGTCCGTCGGCAGGTAGGTGCCGGCGTCGCCGCCCGTGATGGGTACCGCGAACGTGGCCAGGTCGGGGATTGCGAAGGCAAGGGCGAAGGTGGCCAGGGCCGTCGCGATGCCGCTGAGCCGGGTGGTCGGGACGGCGACGACGAAGCCCAGCACGCCGCCGGCGAGTGTCGCGGCGAGGATGGCGAGCGGTACGCTGGTGTCGCGGTTGACCAGATACGCACAGGTGTACGTACCGACGGCCAGCGGCGCGACACTGCCGAGGCTCACCTCACGCAGCGTCGCGAAGACGGCGTTGTTGCCCAGGATCACCAGGCCGTAGATGGTCGACAGGACGAGGCCGAACTGGACCTGCGGGCTCGACCAGGTTCCGATGAGGATGACCAGCAGGCCGAACAGGACGACGCTTGCCTCCCGGGCGTGCGCGAGGACACCACGACCCGAGTCGAGTGCGGTGTCGAGCCGTTGGCGGGTCAGCGCGCGGGTCCATGCATGGCTGGTGCGGGAATGTTCACGGACGGTCATGTCATACCCTCACCAGGGGCCGACGGCCGAGCAGGCCGTAGGGGCGGAACAGCAGGACGAGCAGGAGCAGGCCGTAGATGCTGCTGCTGACGAGTTGGGGGTGGAGGTATATCGCGACAAGGTTGCTCGCGATGCCGATGCCGACGCCGGCGATGAGGGCACCCAGGATGCTCTCGAAGCCGCCGACGACCACGGTGCAGAACCCGAACACCAGGATCGTGTTCACGCTCGACGGGGTGAGGGTGTAGGTCGGCGCTACGAACAACCCAGCGACGCCGGCCAGCGCCCCGGCGAGGACCCAGCTGAGGATCTTCAGCCGGATAGCGGGGATGCCGACATGCCTGGCAGCCATCGGGTTGTCGTTGGCGGCGCGCATCGCCATGCCGCTCCTCGAGCGCTGGAACCATACGCCCAGCGCGGTAAACAGCACGACCGCCACGATTAATGAGCCCAGCTCCGCCGGGCTGACGTCCACCGCGCCGAGAGTGAAGAGACGTTCGGTGCCCAACGACGGGAAGGGCCGTGCCTGGGTTCCCACCACCACGTTCTCGATGCCCTGGATGGTGAGACCGACGCCGACGGTGGCCAGCGCACCGACGGTTTCGCCGCGGCGCTCGAGCGGACCCACCACGAATGCCCCGATCAGCCCGGCGAGGACCGCGCCGGATGCAACAACGATGAGGGCAACCGCCGGGTACGGAAGGCCGGCGTGGTAGCCGGCGAGACCCACGTACAGCGACACAGCGGCGATGTCGCCTTGGGCGAAGCTGAGGTAGCCGGAGGTCCGGAAGATCACGACCAGCCCGACGCTCGCCGTGGCGAAAATCAGGCCGGTCGCCAATCCCAGGACAATGCCGGTCTGCAGCAGTTCCACGATCTCACTCCCTGCCGGGTCGCGGACGTGTAAAGGACTCTTAACACAGGGGTATCCGGCTTATTGTGGGTTGGCGCTCACCGCGAGATCCAATAGATGACGTGAAGCCCCAGGTAGCAGCGTTGGTTATAGCAACGCTCCCATAACCGTCCTCGATGACGCGGGGTGATACTTTCTCTTTGCGAAGCCCGTCGCCCCGGCGCACGATCGCAGCCGTGAGTGCACCCGAGACCCGAAATCACCCCGCCTCCCCCGTCCGGCCGCCGCACGGCCTGGGCTTCTCGACGCTCGGTTTCCTGTACGAGCGGTCGTTGGAGGACACGTTGGCCACCATCGCGGCGGCCGGCTACCGCGAGGTCGAGATCCCGCCGGTCGAGCCGCACCTCCTGGCGACCTCAGCGTCCGACCAACAGTTGCGCCGGCTGCGGCATGTCCTCGACGACCTCGGCCTCGTCTGCCGCTCGGTCAACCCCCTCGACCTGAACCTGGTCAGTCCCAACACCGAGATCCGCGAGTTCGCGCTGCGCCACTACCGCGCCGGCATCCGGCTGGCCGAGGCGCTGGGCGCCGACATCCTCAACATCGTGCCGGGGCGGGTCAGCCCGCTGCGGCCGATGCCCCATGACGACGTCATGGGTCTGCTCGAGCGGCAAATCGCCACTCTGCTCGATGACGTACGGCGGGCCGGTCTCACCATGACAATGGAGACCGCGCCGTTCGGATTCGTCGAGAGCACTCAGGCGGTTGTCAGCGTGGTCCGGAAGATCAACGATCCGGCCTTCGGGGTTGCATTGGACTGCGCGAACGTCTACTTCATCGGCGAGGACCCGGCGGCCGCCGTCGCGGCCGCCGGGCCGGAGCTGCGATTCGTCCACGTCAGCGACACGACTCGGGCACATTGGGGCCACAACGCGATCGGCACGGGGGAAATCGACTTCGCAGCGTTCCACGCGGCGCTCGACCAGGCTGGATATGCCGGTCCGGTCCTGTACGAGCTGATCAGCCGCGAGAGCCCCACGGACCGGATCGCCGACGAGCGACGCAAGCTCGAAGCGTTCGGCTGGAGGTGGCAAGCATGAAGGTGTTTGCCAGGCGGACAGCGGTGGTGACCGGAGCCGGAAGCGGTATTGGCCTCGCCATCGCGCGGCGGCTCGCCGCCGAGGGAATGCGGGTCGTGCTGGCCGATATCGACGAGCCGGCAGCACGGGCCGTGGCCGCTGACCTGACGGCGGCCGGGCACGAGGCGCTGGGCGTCGGCGTCGATGTGTCCCGGGCCAGCGACGTCGAGCGGCTCGCCAGCGTGGCGACTGAAGCGTTCGGCGAGGTCCACCTGCTGTGCAACAACGCCGGCATCGATGGGTACCGCGGTGGCGCCCTGTGGGAGGCCAGTGATGGACAGTGGGCGTGGTCGATGGGGGTGAACTTCTCTGGTGTGGTGCACGGCATCCGGGCGTTCGTCCCGGGGATGCTCGCACACGGCGATGAGGCCCACGTCGTCAACACCGCGTCATTGGCGTCGTTCACGAAGCCGGTCAGCGTCTACGGGGTAACCAAGCACGCGGTACTCGCGCTCACCGAAGCCCTTGACGTCCAGTTACGGGCGCGCGGGTCGCGGATTGGGGTCACCGCCCTCTGTCCCGGCTATACCCGGACCCGGCTCTTCGAGGGCGGGCGCACCCGCCCGCCGGGCCTTGCCGATGCGGCGGCCGACGACAACGTCGCTGCCCGCGACGACCGCCGGGCGCGTCACGCCCAGTTGCTCGCCGTCGGCGTCGCGCCTTCCGAGGTCGCTGACCAGCTCATCAAGGGCGTGCGGGAGAACAAGCTGTACGTGCTGACCGATACGCATTGGGATGCCGAGATCCAGGAACGATTCGTGGAGATCATGACTTCGTTCCTCCAGCGCTGAACGGCCGGCCACCCGTCGGGTGGCAGACCGAGGTTCGGTTGACAGGTTTCAGGCCGTGTATCAATGTGGGGCCAGGCTCCGATCCCACATTGATACACGGCCTACTATGCGTTGAGGTGTTCGCGGACCTTCAGTAGCGACTCCAGCGCGGCTCGGCGGCCGGCGGGACCGAGGCCGGGGAAGTACGAGCGGGCGACGAAATGGATCGGAGTATCACCGGCGGCGGCCTCGTATTCGCGGATCCGCGCCGCGACCGTCGCCGGCGACCCCACCAGTGACCGCTCGCGCAGGTCACGTTCGCGTTCGGCGTCGGGCTTCGGCGGGCGAGCGAGCGGTCCTGCGGCGCCGAAACGGTTGCGTTGGTCGTTGTATTTCCAGGTGGTGTAATGCAGGGCGTCGACCGCCTCCGCCCAGGGGTCGGCGGCGTCGCTGACCAGCGTCGCGACGTGGATGCTGAGCGCGATGCTGTCCGGGTCCCGGCCAACCCGGGCCGCCTCCTCGCGCAGCGTCGCGACTTGCGCGCCGAAGACCTCCGGGCTGGTGCTGTCAGCCATGAAGCCGTCGCCTGTGCGGGCTGCCCGACGGATCGCGTCATCCGCCCGCGCCCCGATCCAGATCGGCGGCCCCTGCGGCCGCACCGGGCGTGGTGTCACGTAGGCGAAATCGCCGCGCTCAGCCGAATGCCGGGTTGGCTCCCCCGCCCAGCCCCGGCGGCACACCGAGATGGTGTCAAGCAGCGCACGCACCCGCTTGCCCTTGGGCACGTCGAACTCCTCGAACTCCTCGTCCCGCCAACCCAGGCCGAGGCCGAGCAGGAGGCGCCCGCCGGAGATGAGGTCCACGACGGCGGCGTCCTCGGCGATGCGGTGCGGATGCTGCAGCGGAGCGAGCAGCATCGCCGACCCGATGGCGATCCGCCGGGTCACCGCGCCGAGCGCACCGAGCATCGCGAAGACCGACGGCAGGTAACCGTCGTCGAAGCTGTGATGCTCGGACACCCACACGGAGTCGAGGCCACCCTCGTCCGCCAGCCGGGCCAGCTCCAGCGCCTCGGTGTACAGGTCCTGCCAGCCTGGCGGGCTGTCCGGGTACCGCTGGCAGGTGATGAGGCCGTATCCCAGCTTGACGGTCATCGCGCTCGTACTCCTGGTGTATCGGTTGGTTCGGCCGGGATGTCCAGCGGCTTGTTCGCGCTGTCGAGAAACTCCACGGTGACGAACACGAGGTCCTCGCTGCCGACGTTCTCGAGGTCGTGCAGCAGGTATTCGCCCTCGGCGAAGCGGAAGTGCGCGGTGTCGCCGGCCCGGTATTGCACCGACCGTGTCGTGCCGTCGCTGGTGTGCTGGAGGCTGCGGCCGTCCGCCGCTGCGGACCAGAAGTAGTCGAGCACGTGCCGGTGGGCCGCCACGCGCTTGCCCGGTGCGAGGCGGATCTCCCAGACCCGAACCCGGTCGGTCTCACTCAAGAGCCGTTGGCCGACGCGCCCGTTGTGGGCGTTGCGCGCGAATTCCTCGCGCAACGCCTCGGACCAGCCGTCGAAGTTGTCGGCCAGGAGCGTGCCCGCCGGCTCACTGGCGGTGCGATAGGTGGTCATCCCGTTGTCCCTTACTTTCAATCGACCGACCGGCGGATCGCCGGGGCGGGAAGGGTGGACGCTGGCGTCGTCGCGGCATCCTCGCGCGTTCGGGCGTCGTCTCACTATGCCGACCGGCCGCAGCGGGGATCCAATAGAGACTGCGAAGACCACCGCGCACCATCGGTTATCGCCGCAGGCAGGACGGGTGGCGCGGAGCGGATGCCGATCGCTATGACAACCGCTGTTCCTATTGACTTTCCGGATAGCGGGCGCAAGTTTAGGCCATGACTCTTCGACAGATGGAGTACCTCATCGCAGTTGCGGACACCGGTTCGTTCTCGCGCGCTGCACAGGCTCTGAACGTCTCTCAGCCGGGGCTGTCACAGCAGGTGCGCCAGCTCGAACGCGAGGTCGGCGCGGTGCTCATCGAGCGGCTGCCGCGGATGGCGCTGCTCACGCCCGCCGGCCGCGCCTACTTACCCGAGGCGCGCCGCGCCGTCGCCGCTGCCACACAGGCCCGCCGCGCGGCCCGCGCGACCGCCGAGGGTGTCGCCGGCGACCTGGAGATCGCCACCGTGCTCTCAGTCGCCGCCGGCGTTCTGCCCCGCTCGATCGCCCGGTTTCATCGCCGCCACGCCAACGTGGTCATCCGCCTTTCGGAGTACCGGCACAACACGACGCTGCAGAAGGAGTTCCTGCACGGCACCGCCGACCTGGCGGTCGGTCCCGAACCCGAGGACTGGGACGGACCAGCGGTCGATTTGGGCACCGAGGAGTTCGTCATCGTCTTGCCCCGCAGCGACCCGATGGCGGCCGACCACGGCGTCATCGACGTCGCCGACCTCGCTGACCGCGACTGGGTGCTGTTCGAACGCCACAACGGCCTGTCGGAGATCACCGAGCAGGTGTGCCGGGCCGCCGGGTTCTCCCCGCGCGGCGTCCTGCACACCACTCAGGTGTCGGCCGGTGTGCGGCTCGCGGCGGCCGGGCTGGGACCGATGATGGTGCCGGACAACGTCGTCCCCACCGACCTGGACGCCGCCGTCATGCGGATGAAGCAACCCTTCCACCGCCGACTCAGCGTCTACGGCCGCTCTGAGTTCTCCCCGCTGGCTCAGGCCTACATCCGAGTGCTGTGCAACACCCCGGCCCGATTGGTGCAGGCACCGGCCGCATAACCGTTGTGGATGCGGCTTCATGGTGTTTTCTCTTGGTGTTCCCTCCCTCCTACGGAGGATGGTGGACTCGGCACGGCCCGACTCGGGGCCGGCGTCGAGCGCCCAGGAGGGGTTGACGATGTCCTCGGACGGCAACGTCGTCGTGATCACCGGAGCCGGGCAGGGCCTCGGCCGCGCATACGCGTTGGCGCTGGCCCGACACGGCTTCCGCCTGGTGGTGAATGACATCCGGCGAGAGGCCGCCGACGCCGTGGTGGCTGAGATCCGCGCAGCCGGCGGTACTGCCGCGGCCAGCGGCGACGACGTCAGCGACTGGGACGCGGCCGCCTGCCTCGTCGCGGCCGCCGTCGACACGTACGGTCGTCTCGATCTCTTGGTCAACAACGCTGGCATCCTGCGCGACCGGCCCTTCGTCGACATGACCGCTCAGGAGTGGGACGACACGATCCGCGTCCACTTGCGGGGCGCCTTCTGCCCAAGCAAACACGCGGTGCGGCATTGGCTCAGCCGCGCTGATGCCGGTGAACGGGTCGACGGACGGATCCTCAACACCACCTCGCCGAGCGGGCTCTACGCCACCATCGATCAGGCCCACTACGGCGCGGCCAAGGCCGGTGTCGCCGCCTTCACGCTCATCCTCGCCCAAGAGGTTGCATCCCAGGGCATCGCGGTAAACGCGATTGCGCCCACGGCCCTCACCGCCATGACCGACCACCGCGCCGGCTACCTGGCCCGCGTGGCCGAGGTCGAGCGGCGCACCGGCTGGAACCCCGGATCGACAGACAACGTCGCCGCCCTCGTCGTCTGGCTGGCATCACCGCGGGCACACGGCGTCACCGGCCGCGTCTTCAACATCCGCGGTGGCCATGTGTCCCTTGCCGAGAACTGGACCATCGGGCCCTCGGCGAGCCGCGAAGGCGACTGGGACGTCGAGACGATCGACGCGACCCTGCCCGATCTCCTCGCCGAGACACGGGCGTTACACAACGTCTACGGCGAACGCAAGGAAATCCGCCTAGCGCACGCGGATCGCGGCGCGCCGGCACTGCCGTGAAAAGGACCCCATGACCAAGCAGAACTTGATCGGCGGCCGCTGGTGCGCTGGCGCCGCGATCGTCGCCGACGTGAACCCCTCCGACGTCACCGACATCGTCGATGAATACGCACTGGCTGACGCTGACCAGGCCCGCGAGGCGGTCGCCGCCGCCCGGGCGGCGCAGCCCGGCTGGGCCGCGGCCAGCCCGCAGCAGCGGTTTACCGTACTGGACACGGCCGGCACGGAGATCCTGCGCCGTGCCGAAGATCTCGGCGACCTCCTGGCCCGGGAGGAAGGCAAGACGCGCGCCGAGGCGATCGCTGAGGTGAACCGAGCCGGGCAGGTCTTCAAGTTCCACGCTGGGCAGGCGGTACGCGCCACGGGCGAGCACCTGGAATCGATCCGGACGGGCGTAGAGGTGACCGTCTCGCGTGAGCCGGTCGGTGTGGTGTGCGTGGTGACGCCGTGGAACTTCCCGATGGCCATCCCCGCCTGGAAGATCGCGCCCGCGCTCGCCTACGGCAATACTGTCGTATTCAAACCCGCCGAGCTGGTGCCCGCAAGTGCGTGGGCGCTCGTCGACATCCTGCGCCGCGCTGGCCTGCCGGACGGCGCGCTGAACCTGCTGATCGGCAAGGGCTCCGTGATCGGCGACACGATCACGGGATCGCCCGACGTCGATGCTGTCTCCTTCACCGGATCCACCGACACCGGCCGGAAGGTCCTGGCCACTGCAACACGGCACGGAGCCCGTGTCCAGCTCGAGATGGGCGGCAAGAACCCCCTTGTGCTCGTCGACGACGCCGATCTCGAGACCGCGGTGCGGTGCGCCGTCGAAGGCGCCTACGGCTCCACCGGACAGCGCTGTACTGCTTCGTCCCGGCTCATCGTCACTGAGGGCATCCACGACAGATTCGTCGCCGCGCTCCTCGACCGGCTACGCGCCATCCGCGTCGGCGACGCACGCGACCCGAGGACGGAGATGGGACCCGTCGTCGACGAGCGCCAACTCGACCAGGACGAGCGGTACCTGGACGTCGCCCGCCGCGAGGGCGCCGAGGTTGTCGGCGGCAAGCGCCTCGACCTGCCGGGCAGAGGCTTCTACCTCTCCCCCGCGCTCGTCCTGGGCAGCTCCACGACCGACACCATCAACCGCGAGGAGGTCTTCGGCCCGGTGGCCTCGATCATCCGAGTCACCGACTACGACGAGGCCCTCGCCGTCGCCAACGATGTCGACTTCGGCCTCACGGCCGGCATCGTTACCACATCCCTGGCCAAGGCCACCGACTTCCGGCGCAGATCCACCGCCGGCATGGTCATGGTCAACGTGCCGACAGCCGGCGTCGACTTCCACGTGCCGTTCGGCGGGCGCAAAGCCTCGTCATACGGCCCCCGGGAACAGGGCACGCATGCCCGCGAGTTCTTCACCACCACCAAAACGGCCTACGTGGCGGCCGGACCGGTGGTATGAGCCGCACGCCCCCCGCCATTCGACGCCGACCGCGGGCATCGACGGCAGTACCGCCGTCCACGTGCAACTGGGGCACTCGGTCGACCACGTCACGACGCCCGGGGCGTTCAATGCCCTCTACACTCGGCACGGCGTCATATTTGCCGTCGACATCAAGACCTCGCGCGTTCTCGACGGCATCCACGGCTGGCGCACCTCGCTGGCTGGTCGGTCACGATGCCGCACAACGAGACGGCCACTCGCTGCGTTGACGACTCCACAATGCCCTTCACACGCGGCAGCACGTCCGCAATGCCCAGATCGCCTGCTGTACCATCCTCCCTCGGCATGCTCCCGGAGGTCCACAATGACTGATTGCGATAGCGACTTGCACCAGGGCACCTACGTAGTGACCGGCGCCGCCGGTGCCCTCGGGGAGGCCGTCGCCGAGGCGCTCGCCGAGGCCCGGGTCTCGCTCGTGCTCGCGGATGCCGACGCCGCGGCCGTCGCCGCCTCCAGCAAACGTCTGTCCGCCGCGGGCGTCGACGCGAGGGCCTTTCCGTGCGACGTCACCGACGAGGACTCCATGCGTTCCCTTGCCGAGGCGGCCACCGAGCGCGGCCCGGTCCGCGGCCTCGTCACGCTCGCCGGAATCTACCAACACGGGCCGATAGACACCGTGTCCGGCACTGACTGGGATCGGGTGCTCGACGTCAATCTCAAAGGCACCTTCCTGGCTTGTCAGGCGCTCATGCCAGCACTGCAGCGATCCGGTGGAGCCAGCATCGTGACCATCTCATCGCTGGCCGGGCGCACCAAGTCGCTCGTGTCGGCAGTCAACTACGGTGCCGCGAAGGGCGGAGTCATCGGCTTCACCATGCTCCTCGCCGCGCAGGTCGCCGCATCCGCGGTACGCGTCAACTGTGTCGCACCCGGGCACATCGCCACCCCGATGTTCCACTCGATCCCACAGGCTGCCCGCGACGAGATCGTCAACGGTATCCCGATGGGCCGGGTCGCGGAGCCCCGCGAGGTTGCCGACGCCATCGTTTACCTGCTCTCGAAGAGGTCGAGCTTCATCACCGGGCAGACACTCAACGTCAACGGTGGCGTCTACATGTAACGGCCAGAATCCGGTGGGAGGAAGACCGGATCCTGGCCGAGCGTGCGGCGCCACCGGGTCAGGACATGGCCGGTGTGACCTGGAAGCCTTGAACGGACAGGCGCGGCTTGTCGCGGATGCCGACGATCTGAGCCTGGTCGGGGCTGCAACCGGTCCCGATCCTGGCCATCCACGTGCGGTACTCGCCGGCGGCGGACCTGTCGGGAAGCACGTTGGAGGTGCTGAAGCGCACCATGCGGAACGTTGATTGTGGGTCAGTCGCCGGCGTGGTCGAGCCCGAGCCTGGGATCGCCAGGACGTTCGGGGCCTTGGGATCCGGGACGATGCCAGCCAATGTCGGGCTGGCGGTCGCGCCCGGGATGCACACGCGGTCGGATTCCGCCAGCTTGCGTGCCGCCGCCGGGGCGCTGGAGGCGTTGAGCTGATCGTCGGCCGTGTCGACGACCACGCGATACCCGGCGAACCCACCGCTCGCGTCAACCATCTCGAAATTAGCCTTGAACCTGCTGGCCCGCGCCGTTCCGGCATCCGACGAGAGTCCGGTGAAGGCGGTCTGCATGTCGACATGGATCACATCGGCCTTCGGGTCGGTCGCAGAGGCTCCCGACGCATCGCATTCAGCTGCGCCGCAGGGTGCGGCAACGTCGGCAGCTGCCCGGATCACTGGTAGGGAGCAGTAGCGTCGCACCATGGAGGACCCTCTCGGGTAGCGATGGTGTGCCGCGCTCCTCGCGGCGGAAGAGGCGCCGGGCGGCCGGTGTCCGTGGAAGGCGGGCCACGGACCCGGCGCATGCCAAGTTTCAAGCTCGTGGCGACCACAGGTCCAATAGAGACTTCCAGGGACTCTGCAAACGTGCCGTTATGCCCGACGCCGCCCGCCACTGTGCAGAAGTTTCATCTCATTCATACCAAACTGCCCACGGCGGTCATCGCGTGCTCTCGGCAGGTTCGGTCGCTGTGCCGAACTCGCGATAGATGGCAGGCAGGAAGCCCGCGAGGTGGGTCATGCCGATCTGGTCGCCGACGAGTTGCTCATAGGCGGTGGTCAGGTCGACAACGTTGCGCTTGAGCCCGGTGCGACGCAGGACGGGTTCCAGGTCGAGGCGGGCGCCAAGCCGAAAGCGGTCGCCGAGCCAGAACCGGCTCCGCAGCTCGAACCCGTCGGCGGTGCGGTGGGCGAGTCGCAGCATCCGGCCGACTTGTATGCCGCCGAGCACGATCTCACCGCACACTTGGGCGACGATGTCGGCGGCGGCGAACCGGGTTACGTCGAGACCCCAGGATTCCGGCGCGACGAACCGGGTGGTGACCTTGACGAGGTTGGCGCCGACGTACTCGGCGCCGCGGATGCTGTTGCCGACGTACCGCTGCTCGTGGGTGAGTCCCGGGCGGCCCAGCACCTCGCGGTTACTCGGGGAGACGGCCACTCTGCGGTAGGGATCCCAGAGGATGTACCGCTCGTGCTCAACCATGAACCACCAGAACCACCACTGCAGCATGTCGCCGGTGGCGCCGGGGAAGGGGACGAGACTGGCGACGTAGGCGGTGCCGTCGGGCAGCAGACAGAAGCCGTTCTCGACCGAGTGGTGGTCCGGGTCGAGCAGGGTGTTGAGCGCGGCAGGATCGACGCCGAGCGCTTGACGGTGGTCCATCGGGGCGCGCAGCGCTGGTAGGGCCGCCCGGTGCAGCCACATGTCGCCGTCGAAGTATCGCGCGTATGGCTTGGCTTGGATACGACCGGCGTTGGTGCGGAACAGGTCGTGGGTCGGTGTGGGGAAGTACGTCACCGGGACGAGATCAGTGTCCGGCATGGCTGCGGTCCTCGTGCTCGACAGCGGTGAAGGCGAGCGCAGTGTGGCGATCGTCGGTGTGCTGGATGCTGATGCCCCGGTTGAGGGAGCCCCAGAAGGAGTCGAGGTTCGCCGCGATCAGTTCGTCCGCGAGGGGCGATGTGTGTGTCGACACTGCGTCACCTCGACAAGGAGTACGGGAAACGAGTGGCGATGATGTCGCGGGCGTTGGTCAGCAAGGCGATCGCCAGGGCGACAGTCGGCCTGCGATTGGGGCGGACGGGCTTGCCGCGACCGAGGCGGGCGATCTGCTGCTGGTGCCAGGCGCTGTTGAGCAGGTCGTCGACCGGTTTGATGCCCACGGACGGGATCTGGGCTCGGCTTCGCTCGGTGGTGCCGGCCAGGATGCGCCGGGGGAAGTCCGGTTCGTGCGCGATCGGCCGGGCGAGGCCGACGACGGCTACCGAACCGCCGCAGACCGCGTCGATCATGGCGGTCCTGGTGCGGAAGCCGCCGCTGACCATCAGGGGCACCGTAACTTCGCGTGCGAACCGCTCGGCGAACGTGAGGAAGTACGCCTCGCGGGCCCGGGTCGATTCGCGTATTGGCGCGCCGTCAACCATTGCGGTGCTCTCGTGGGTGCCGCCGGAGAGCTCGATCAGGTGGACGCCTTCACGTTCCAGCGCTCTGGCCACGACGAGCGCGTCGTCGGAGGCGAAGCCGCCGCGCTGGAAGTCAGCGGAGTTGAGCTTGACGGCGAGGATAAACGAGGCGGGGGTCGCAGCTCGGACCGCGCGCACGATTTCAAGCAGGAACCGCATACGGTGCTCGATCGACCCGCCCCACTGGTCAGTGCGCCGATTGACGAGTGGGGACAGGAACTGGCTGATCAGATAGCCATGCGCGGCGTGCAGCTCGACTCCCGCGAAGCCGGCCTGTGCGGCAACCCTCGCCGCAGTGGCGAACCGTTCGATGACGATACCGACCTCGGCGTCGGTGAGCTCCCGGGGTGCAGGGAAGAGCCGGCCGCCGACAGTCAGCGGCACCGCGGAAGCCGAGACAACGTCGTGGGCGCGGCCGGCGACCGAATGCCCGCGCATCGTCTGCCGGCCGGGGTGGGACAGCTGCAGGAGAAACCGGACGGGCGTACCGTCGGTGACGGAGGCCCAGGCCCGCAGCTGCTCCAGGTGGCGGCCATCCTCGATGACGACGTTGCGGGCGCCCTCCAGCGCCGCCCCGTCGATCATGACATTGCCGCTGATCATGAGACCCACGCCGGACATTGCGAGCTGCTGGTAGGCGCGGATGAGCTGGCGGGTCGGCGCGCCGCGACGATCGGCGAGGTGCTCGCTGGTGGCGGCCTTCGCAAGGCGGTTGCTCAGCACAACACCGTTGCTCAGGCGTAACTCAGTCGAGAGGACCGATCGCGCATCGGCATTGACATGCTCACACATACAATCTCCTATACGACGTACATGGACGTCACATAGGATTAACTCTCGCGCCACATAGCTGTCAAGACATGAGTCCAAACTTCAATCTCGGACGACACTGCCGCGCCGGCCTGGCGGGCCGACTCAGGCCGCGGCCGACGCCACGGCCTCGGCGCTCAGCTACAGGCGCTGCGAGCGAAATGATGTCGTTGATCGCGCCGACCATCGCGGCCACGAGCCACGCCGAGGCGCAACCTTCAGGCGAGCACTTCCCACTGAGCGGCTTCGCCGACCAGCAGTCGGGCATGGCCGCCAGACCGGCGCCGGCCGACGTTGGGCCCAACGCCCATGTCCCGGAGCTCGAACCTGGACATCGCACGCGGAAGCCGCACTGCATGACCGGTGGCACACCACCGCTTGACAGGAGACCCACGACGGACTCAACTATATGTCGTACATGTAGTAGATATAGTCCACGAAGGTGACTCGATGACGACAGTTGGCCCGCGGCCGGAAACGGCCGCCGCGAGCGAGACGTTCAGCTCATGGAGCCCGGCGACCGGGACACCGGTCGGGACCTTCCCCGTCCACACCGCGGCGGACGTGCACGCGACCGTCGAGCGCGCCCAGGACGCCGCGCAGTGGTGGTCCTCGCTCGGGTTCACCGGCCGATCCGAGCGTCTCGCCCAGTGGCGGAAACTCTTCGTCCACCGGCAGGCGCAGCTGATCGACCTGATGCGTGCCGAGACGGGCAAGTCACTGGCCGACGCCCGACTGGAGTTCGTCCTCGCCCTCGAGCACATTGCGTGGGCCGGCAAGCACGCCCGAAAGGTGCTGCGTCCGCAAAGGCGGCGGGCAGGTCTACTCATGGCCAACCAGGCCGCAACAGTCGAGTTCCAGCCGCTGGGAGTCATCGGCGTCATCGGCCCGTGGAACTATCCTCTCTTGACGCCGATCGGCTCCATCGTCTATGCCCTCGCCGCGGGCAATGCCGTCGTGTTCAAACCCAGCGAGCACACCCCCGCAGTCGGGAGGTGGCTCGCCGACACCTTCGCCGAGGTGGCGACAGAGCATCCGGTATTCCAGACCGTCACCGGCTTCGGCCCCACCGGCGATGCACTGGCGCGGTCCAGAGTCGACAAGATCGCATTCACCGGCTCTACCGCCACCGGCAAGAAGATCATGGCCGCCGCCGCGGAAGCGCTCACCCCGTTGATCATCGAAGCGGGCGGCAAGGACCCTCTGCTGGTGGACGCCGACGCCGATGTCAACGCCGCCGCCGAGGCCACCATCTGGGGCGCGTTCACCAACGCCGGCCAGACCTGCATCGGCATCGAACGGGTCTACGTACACGAGCAGATCTATGACGAGTTCGTTCGCAAAGTGACGAGCCTGAGCCGCCAGATCCACGCCGGCGAGGACTACGGCCCGATGACGACACCCAACCAGCTCGACATCGTCAGCACGCACATCACTGACGCCCTTTCCCAGGGGGGCACGGCGCTCGTCGGCGGCGCAGACGCCGTCAATGACCGGTACGTCCAGCCCACCGTGTTGATCGACGTACCCGAGGACGCCACTGCAGTGCAAGAGGAGACGTTCGGCCCGACCGTCACGATCACGAAGGTGGCCGACATGGACGAGGCCATCCGCAAAGCCAACGGCACCCGCTACGGACTCGGCGCCGCCGTATTCTCCCGCGCCCGCGGTGTGGAGTTGGCCCGGCGACTGCGGACCGGGATGGTGTCGGTCAACGCTCCGCTGTCGTTCGCTGCGATCGCCTCGTTGCCGTACGGCGGGATGGGCGACTCCGGCTTCGGTCGCATCCATGGCGAAGAAGGGCTGCGCGAGTTCACCAGGGCGAAGTCCATCGCCCGCCAACGCTTCGCAGCCCCGATCAGCCTCACCACGTTCCAGCGCAGCCCCCGGCTCGACGCGCGTGTCGACGCCATCATCAAGCTGTTGTACGGCCGCTGAGCACGGTCCAGGCAACGGCAGCAGCTACAGTCTGATCGTGGTGAAGTCTCGAGAACCAGCGATGCGGGAACGATTGAGCCGAGACGCGATCGTCCATCGGGCGATCGAGGTCGCGGACCGCGAAGGCGTCGCAGCGGTCACCATCCGGCGGCTCGCCGACGACCACGGGGTCACCCCGATGGCGCTCTACTGGCACTTCAAGGACAAGGAAGAGCTGTTCGACGGCATCGCCGAACGGCTCTTCGCCGACGTCACACTCCCTCTGCTCACCGGCGCGGCCTGGCACACGGAACTCCGGGCAGTGCTCGGAGCGTTCCTCGCCGCGATCCGCCCCCACCCAACCGTCGCCGACCTCGCGCTCACCCGAATCCTCGCCTCCGACGCTGGGCTGACCATCGCCGACCGGGTGCTCGGACTCCTGCGGCAGGCCCGGTTCTCCCCGGAGCAGGCCGCCGAGGTGGGTAGCTACCTGCTCTGTGCGATCATCACTCTGGTGAGGTCGGAGCCCGGCCCGGAACGCGCCCTCGACGAGGAGGTGCGCGACGCTGCCGTCCGCGAGAAACGCGCCCGGCTGCACGCACTCTCGCCCAAGCGCTTTCCCAACGTTGTCGCCTCCGCCGATGCCCTCGCCGACTGCGCCAACGAGGACTCATACTTCGAACGCGGCCTCGACCTTCTCGTCGAGGGGACGCGCGGCATCCAGCCGGGCTGAGCCGCAACGACGCCAGCACGGACAGCGGTGGCCAGCTGCTCAAATCCGCGAACGCCGCACCGCCTCCGCGCTCAACGATCGCGGCTGCCTGCCACCCAGGCGGCGATCTGCGCTCGCGACGTGTAGCCAAGCTTGATCAGGATGTGCTCGACGTGGCACTCCGCGGTCCGTTGCGCGATAACCAGCCGGGCGGCGATCTCCTTGTTGCTCAGGCCGTCCGCAACCAACTCGGCGATCTCGGTCTCCCGGCGGGTGAGCTGTGTCGCGACGGCGCCGGGCTCAGCCTGAGCGGCACCGTGGTCGGGTTTCACGCCGAGGGCGAACGTCACCGCTTCATCCAGGGGAAGCGCTTGACCTTCCTGGACGGCGGCCTCGAAGGCACTCGGTCCGAGCGCTTTACGAAGCTCCGTCAAACACCGCTCGTGATCATTGACAATGGTCACCGGTAGGGGGGCACCCAGCGAGCGCCAGCCGGTCCGAGCCACGCCAAGCAACCGAGCGGCTCTTGCACTCTGGCCTTGCGCGTTGGCTAACCAGGCCAACAGCTCGAGCGAAAACGCGACCGCCCAGCTGAGCCCGAACGGCTGCCGTAGGCGGACGCTCTCCGTCCCGAAGTCCCCAGCCCGTCGCACATCGCGCTTGTGCCAGGCGATGAGTCCCAGGGTCAACCACGCGTGGGCCGCACACCACCGCTCGCCGTGCGCCTCGCTGAGCGCGAGGATCTCCTGGCAAAGCGCCTCGGCGCGGTCGGTGTCGCCATGCAGGATCCAGGCGCTGCTGAGGTGGGTGAGCGTCACAGCCGTACCGAACAGATCGCCGATCGTGCGATACGTGGCCAGTGCCTCCTCCAACGGCTCGACCGCGCTTGGCCGACCGTGCAGCAGCTCGGCCAAGCCTTCGGTCGTTGTCAGGTGCGCCACCATAGTGTCGTCGCCGAGCTTCTCTGCGAGGATTCGTCCCTCAGCCAGCAACACCAACCTTTCGGCGTCCAGGCCCTGCAGTGTGGCGAGCCGACCCGCGACTGCCAGAGCTCGCATGCGGTCCGCACTCGGCGTGGTGTCAAACGCGAGCAGCCGTTGCAGCCACCGCCGGCCTTCCACCACCATCCCGGCGCACCACAAGGGCTCAAGGGCGGCGGCGATGCGCTGCCCCGCGCCCGCAGCCTCCCGTTCAGTGAGGCAGTAGCCCAACACCGCCCGGATGTTGGCGAGTTCAGCCAGCAAGCGCTGATACCAGGCGACCTGATTCGGACTGAACAGCTCAGCCTCCGTCCGGAGGACCAGACGCAGATACAAGTCCCGTTGCCGGCGAAGTAACTGCGCCTGTCCGCCCACTTCCTGGAGCCGGTCCAAGCCGTACTGTCGGATCGTTTCCAGCAGTCTGTACCGTGCCTGGCCACCGTGGTCTTCACGGACCACCACCGACTTGTCGACCAGGCCCGCCATCAGCCCCGCGATCGATTCGACGGGCAACGTGTCGTCTGCGCACACCTGCTCCACCGAGTCCAGCTCGAAGCTACCGGCGAACACCGATACGCGAGCCCACAACAGCTGCTCCCGAGCTGTCAGCAGGTCAAAGCTCCAGTCGATGAGTGCCCGCAGTGTCCGTTGCCGTGGCATCGCTGCCGGACTACCCGCCCGCAGCAGCCCATAGCGGTCCTCGAGCCGATCCAGCACCTGGTGCACCGACAGCGCCCGCAACCGTACTGCCGCGAGCTCAATGGCCAACGGGATCCCGTCCAGGCGCGAGCAGAGCCGGGCTACCGCCTCACCGTTGTCGGGCCCCACCACAAATCCCGGAAACGCTGCTGTGGCTCGTTCTGCCAACAGGCTGACCGACTCATACCGCATCAAGGTATCCGTCGTCGGCGACGGCCGATCCGACCGCGGTATCGACAATGACGGCACCTGCATCACGCGTTCACCGTTGACGCCCAACGGCTGTCGTGACGTTACGAGCACCCGCAGTTGCGGGCACGAGCGCAGCAATGCGTCGACCAGCAGCGCGCATTCGGTCACCACGTGCTCGCAGTTGTCCAGCACCAGCAGGATCTGGGCCTCCGCCAGGTGCTCCGCCAACCGACTGACGCGCCAAGGCGCTGCCGCGTCGCTCAGGCCCAGCGCCGCAGCCACCGTGGGCACCAAGAGCGTCGAGTCGTTCAGCCCAGAGAAGTCGACCAACCACACGCCATCGCTGAACGCCCGGTGAAGCTCCCCTGCCAGGCGTAGCGCCAACCGGGTCTTGCCGACTCCGCCGACCCCGGTCAACGTCACCGCTCGGCTTTCGGACAGCAAACTCCGCACGTCGGCCAACTCACGCCGACGCCCGATGAAACTCGTCACCTCGACCGGCAGGTTACCTCTGCGACTCGATGACACCGATACCGCCATATGCGGTCAAAGTATACCTAGTCGACGCCGATGAGCACTGTCGCCACCCGTACCTAGAGTCCGAGCATAGGTACCAGTACCGGTAGTTCTCCCATGGTGTGATCAGTTCTCGGCCGGGACGCTGGTGATGTTGGATCGAGTGGCGGACCGCCACATTACCAAGATCATCGAGGTGTGCCATGTGTCAGCACCAGCCCCTGTGCCCTCCGGCCGCTACACCCGGCCGCTCGACCGCTCGGGTCGTCGCGTCCCACCCCGAACAAGGGTGGAGCCTGCTGTGTAACGGTGTCGTGGTGTTCGAAGATACCGGTGAACTACTGCCGGACGGGCGCACCATCGGCCCACATCGGCCAACCTGGACCAACGAGGGTGCCGAGCTTGCCGGGTGGCGATGACGCCCGCATGCCGGCGGAGGTCTACTACGTCGCGAGGCAGGCGCCCAGCACTGCAACAACTCGCGGCTCAACACGGTGCCCATGCCCGGGGATTTCCCATGCACTCCTTCACAGTCGACCCGACTCGGCCAGCGCCAACAGGTCGCTCGCTGCTTGGCGTGCGCGCTTCTGAATTACCAGCGGATCGGGAATCGGACCGCCGAGCAGAGCGGTCTCGACCAGGTCGGCCTGCACGAGCGCTGAAAACACGTGTGCGGCGCGGGTAGGATTTTTGATCTTGACACGAAGCGCAGCGGGCCAGCTTGCCAGATGTCGGGTGAATAGCACCACTCGTTCGCCGATGATTTCTTGCTGATAGCGGCGACCAAGTTCGGGGAACCGGTGCGCCTCGAGCGTCACGACCCGGAACAGCGCAAGCTGCTGTTCGGACAGGATGTTGCGCAAAAGATCAGACCCGGCCCTCGTTAATCCTTGCAGCGGCGGCATCCGCAGCCAGTCCGGGTCGGCCTCCCGATCAGGGGTGCTGCAGGCCTTCCGAATGACGGCGATGAAGAGATCGTCCTTGCTGTCGAAGTGCCGATACAGCGTTGCGATGGAGACGCCCGCGCCGGCGGCGATGCGGTTGACGGAGCTTCCGGAGTATCCCTCCCGAAGAAACGCCTCAAGCGCGGCGACGACGATCGCGTCTCGCTTGCGCGTCATCAGCCCAGCCTTGGGGTCGGTCGCGGCCCAGGTGCGCACACTTCCTCCGATGCCTGCCTCACGATTTGACGCAAGCATACGACAGCGGATACTTTCGTTCTTACGACAGTAACCGCTTTCGTAAGCACTGGTGTGAACGAGCATGATTTCCGCGAGCCCCCACGCGCCCAGCGATTTCGTGCATAGAAGCGGACCGGCGAGAGCTACAGATCGCCACCGTCGATGGCCACCGCACTGCCCGAACGCGGCACAGCGGCGATGGTCAGACGGCCGAATACTCGCAGCTCGCCCGCTGGAAGCTGTTTGACCGGTCGGGTGGCAACAAACCGGTCCTCGCGGCCGCCGTCTCTACTACCGGCTCTCCGCGATCACGGGCGGTTTGGGCGCCGACCCGCGCACGGCATCCGTACACGCAACCCACTGCCAAGAAGGAGCCAGGACATGGATCTCCACCTCACCGACAAGGTCGTCATCGTGACGGGCGCCTCGGCGGGCATCGGGCTGGCCACCGCCCAGCTGCTCACCGACGAAGGGGCAGTAGTCGTAGGCGTCTCCCGCCAGCCGGTCGAATCCACGATCGGCGATGCAGGCAGCGTCATTGCCGCAGACCTCACCGACGTGGACTCTGCCTCACGCATCATCGAGACCGTCGTAGAGCGGTATGGTCGAATCGATGGACTGGTGAACAACGCGGGCGGGCTTCACCTCCGCGAGGGCTTCCTGTCCATCACGGAGGAACAGTGGCTGGCCGCCTTCCAGCTCAACTTCCATGCCGCCCGCCGGATGAGCCGGGCGGCATTGCCGGCTCTCCTCAAGACCGGCGCCGGCAGCATCGTTCACGTTGGTAGCGAATCGGCGCGGCTAGCCGCGACCTACAACCCTGACTATGCCGCGGCGAAGCTCTCCCTGCTGTCTATGTCCAAGTCGCTGGCGACCGAGTTTAGCCCGCAGGGCGTCCGTTCAAACGTTGTCACCCCGGGCATGACACGCACTCCGCTGTACGAACGGCGGGGTGGGTTCGGCGAGCAGATCGCCAACGCGCTCGGCACGGACGTGGATGGCGCGATCGAGCAGGTCCTCAACAACCTTCGCCCAACCTTGACCCGCCGTATGGCCGAGCCGAACGAAGTCTCTGCCGTCATCGCGTTCCTGATCTCACCCTTGTCGAGCCAGGTCACCGGTGCCGAATGGATCATCGACGGCGGGGCCCTGCCACAGATCTGACCACCGTCACCACCGCCGTTCGCGACTTGAGGTGACGCACCTGATGAAGGAGCCCGTCGCCCCAGCTTCGGTCGGAACCATACAGTGAAGATCATGAACATTAACCGCGAGGGACAAGCATGGATCTGGAACTGACCGGCAAAGTGGCGGTGATCACCGGGACCGCCCACGGAATCGGCCGGGAGACGGCACGCCAACTGTTGGCCGAAGGAGCCATCGTCGTCGGTGCGGATGTAGAACCACAGGACGAGGACGGGCTCGGGCACAACTTCACCCCGGTCCAGGTCGACTTGGTCGACCCTGAAGCTCCACAGCACATCATGAACCTCACCCTGGAGCGGTTCGGCCGTGTCGACGGGTTGGTCAACAACGTGGGCGCGACGCGGCTGTATCCCGGCTTCCTCGAGATCCCCGAAAGCCAGTGGATGGACGGCTTCGAGGTCAACTTCCACTCCGCCCGCCGGATGACGCGCGCCGCGCTGCCGACCATGCTGGAGCAGGGCAGTGGCAGCATCATCTTTCTGGCGACCGACGCCGCACGGTACCCGGCACCTCAGGAACTGCACTACTCCGTCGCGAAGTCCTCGCTGTTGAACTTCTCCAAGGGACTGGCCATGGAGTTCAGTCCGCGCGGCGTCCGCTCCAACGTCGTGTCCCCCGGTCCGACGCGTACCTGGATGTATGACGCTCCGGGGGGTTGGGGCGACCAGGCCGCTGCGGCGCTGCAGATGGAGAAGGAAGCGGCTATCGAGTTCATCTTCACGAACATGCGGAAGATTCCGACCGGGCGCCTGGGACGGGCCGAAGACGTGGCGCCCGTCATCAGTTACCTGCTCTCGCCGTTGGCGAGTCAGGTGACCGGGGACGAGTGGTCCATCAACGGTGGCGACCTGCCGCAGATCTAGTGCACCCGTCACACCACAAGCTGCACAAGAATCTGCGTTCTACGGGTGCGGCTCGGTGGCGGTGGTCGTTCCCACACCTAGGGACAGTCCGGGGCGTGAGCTGCGTCCGAGGCGATTTACCACATACGCGACCTCGTCGGCGTCGACAAAGGACTGTCCGGCCAACCCCACGTCGGCAGGCGTGGTGGGACCGGCCCCACCATCGCTTTCTACGCCATCGCCAAAGAATGACGAATGTCATATCGATGAACTTCACGGCCATGCCGTCCGTAGTTCCGGACATCTGCCATCCGAGCACTTCGAAGGAACTGACGTGCCTGTTCGTTCACTCCGCCGGCCCACTGTTCGCTGCGGGCCCGGCCACCGGCGTCTGGCCATCGTCGGGCGTGGACCACGCAATGCCCGACGCGGACGACGCGACGCCAGCGAAGGACGGCACGGCAGTATGCGCCCCAGGTCCGGCTGTTCAACCGCGGATGGCCGACGACGCGCCACGAACAGCGCGTTATCGTCGGGGCACCGGTCCCGGCGGGAGACCACGGTGTACGTGACCCCGGGCCCGCCAGCCGCCGCCCCTGCCGCCCTGACTGCCAGTGGAACGGTCCATGGCGTCCCCCACCGCGGCACTTCGGACACCTCGACCGAGTCGCCGGGACGACGCGGACGTCCAGCACCATGGTTGCGCTACAACCGCAGACATCGGTTGCCTCGACACAGGCTGCGCCTGGTCCCTCCCACTCCCGCCATCCTCCCCGCCAAGCTTCGGGACCGGACCTTCAAGATCCGCGTAGCGACCACTGCCGCCTGGCAACCGTCGACCGTGAGGAGCCGCGAAAGCCTCCGGTCCTCGGCCGATCAACCCCAGGGGGGCCGGTGCCCACCTCTAGCAGCACGATCGCGAAGCAAGTGCTTACCAACTGGGAAGGTTTGTAGTGCGGATGGAGTACCACCCGACTTGCCACCGTCAAGGCCATAACCTCAGTCAAACTGTCGACGACGGTAGTGGTGTCCGACCCGGTGCATATCCGCCGGAGGTCGCGCCGCAACCGACGCGCCCCTGCCACATCGACGGACTGTTGGACCTAGCTGCAATCGTTGCCCAGCGCATCCGGATGAGCGACAAAGTACTCGCAGCCAAGCTCGGCGCCAGCCTGCCGATCGACGATGCGGCCCGGGAGCAACAGGTGATCGACCGGGCCGTTGCAGTGTCGAGAAAGGTAGGCCTCGATCCGGCGATCGGCACCGGATTCTTCCGAGTGCAGATCGAAGCAAGCAAGCTCCTGCAGCGCGGGCTCCATGCGCTGTGGTCGGCGCATCCAGGACTCGCCCCGGCAGAAACACCCGATCTCGACCGGGACGTCAGACCCGCGCTGGACAAACTGAATGATCAGCTTCTCCACCGGGTCAACGTGACCATCACCGAAAGACGAGACAAGTTCTGTGGCTGCCAAATCCAGCGGGTCGTTGACGTCATTACAGCGTCCGTTGCCGACCACTGGGACTCACTACACCGCGAGGCTCTCCAGGTTGCGCTCGCACCAATCCGTGAGTGGTACTGATCTTGCGTGTCAAGGCAGTCGTGGGCTACCGCGTATCCAGCAACCGCCATGGACGTTTCCGAGGGGGACACGATGACCACGTCCGTCTGTTCCATCGCCGAGGATCGCGATCTTCGCACACCGGACGGCCGGCGCCTCCACGTGTACGAGGCCGGCGACCCGCATGGTGAGCTCATCATCGTCCACCATGGAACGCCGGGCGCCGGTCTGCTGTGGAACCGGTGGGCTAAGGACGCCGCCGCCCGCGGCATCCGCCTCGTCAGTTACGACCGGCCGGGCTACGACAAGTCGGATCGCCATGCCGGTCGCACGGTCGCCGACGCCGCAACCGATGCCGTCACCATCGCGGACGATTGCGGCGTGGCGCGATTCAGAACCTGGGGCGTATCCGGCGGAGGGCCGCACGCGCTGGCGTGCGCCGCGCTGCTGCCAGACCGAGTCATCGCAGCCGCCACACTCGCCTCGGGGGCACCGTACGACGCCGACGGGGCTGGACTGGTTCGCCGGCATGGGCCAGGACAACCTCGAAGAATTCGGCGCCGCCCTGACCGGCGAGACGGCATTGCGGCCGCTCCTCGTCGCGGCCAGCTCCGAACTCGTCGCCGTCGGCCCCGACGGGCTCGCCGACGCGATGCAGTCGCTGTTGCCCCCCGTCGACGCCGCGCTACTCAACAGCGAACTCGCCGTGTTCATGAACGAATCGATGGTCCGTGGTCAGCGCCACGGTGTCGACGGATGGCTCGACGACGACATCGCGTTCACTCGACCGTATGGCTTCGACCTGACGTCGATCAAGGTGCCCGTCCTGCTGATGCAGGGCCGCTACGACATGATGGTTCCGTTTGCCCACGGCCAGTGGCTGGCGAGTCACATACCTGATGCCACCGCAGAACTCACTGAGTATGACGGTCACCTCACCCTCATCACCAGGGTCCATGACGTCCACACCTGGCTCCTTGCGCAGCATTGATGCCGAACCTGCGAGCGCAACCTTTGCCCGCACAGCAGGCCGAAGCTCGCCCCGCGCCTGGACCCGGAGCTGCTACCGAGGATCGACCGGGCTGAGAACACAGCACAGCCGACGTACAGCGACTGGCTCCTGCACTACTACGCTGGCGATGTCGAGCCCGATAACGTCGACGCCGTCCGGTTCATCGTCGACGCCACCGACAAGACGAACAGCTGACCGCGCAGCCCGGCGCTGACGTGAGGCTGGCCAGCACCGATATCGAGCGCCTGACCCGGCCCTGGGGCGGGGCACGGCCCCGGTTCGACCGCTGGGCCATCCTGTATGACGCGTGTACCGAGCGCAGCGCGTGGAGAGCTACGAGCAGACGCATCAATTCATCAGGCGCCTAGGCCCCGACGTCGACGGCTCCCGTCCGGCGCTTTCCCAACACCGCCGCCTGGCTGCAGCTCAGCCCGACCTCCACCGACCTGCTCGTATCGGGCGCAGATACTGATCCTTGACGGCGAAATCGCCTCGCCATGTTCCCTCTATCAGTCACCTGAACCTGGCCCCGATCCGACGGCCGCTCTGCGGATGCCGGCTACGCGCCGGAGCACCCCCAATGCCCGCACCGCGACGGAACGCACAACAACGGACAACCATCCGGCAATCAGGCTTGATCAACAATTTGGGCCCGACGCTAACGCAGCAGTGGGCCGTTTGGAGCCTGCCCCGCACGCCGATTCCGAGACGCAAGCCTCATCCGTTGCACAGCACCACTTCAACAGGCTCTGCTCATTGAGCTCGTCTCGACGTTCGTGACGCAGGTGGATCAGGGCTCAGCTACTTCGGTGTGCTTTGGCCAGCCGGGCGCGTGGCGGCGCCACGGGGCGAGTTGTTCCATCTGCCCGGCCAGGCCAAGGAGCATCAGCTCGGTACCCGGCGGGCCGACGAGCTGAACGGCCGCGGGCAGCCGGTCGGCGCGCACTCCGGCTGGCACCACGACTGCGGGGAAGCCGGCGACATTCCACGGCGCGGCGTAGGGCGCGTAGCGGATGCTTGCCAGCACGTTTGCGCTCCACGAACGATTCGACCAGGTGCGGGCGGGTGGTGGCGCGGTGGCGAGCGCGGGTGTTACGAGTACGTCGATGTGGTTGTCGATGAACCACGTGCGGTAGCGCTCGCGCCATTCGGCGCGGTCTGCGCCGCGGACAAGACCCAGGCGGATGGCGTTCGCGCCGAGCATGACGTGCCGGCGGGTCCTCGGCTGTAGTTCGTCGAGTTCGAGGCCGGCGGCGTCGGCATCGTTGTATGCCGCCGCGAACCATGTCGCGAGTCCGCGCACCGATTGTGACAGCGGGTAGTGCGGATCGAGGGGAACTGTCTCGTGTCCGGCCGACGACAGCAGGCGCGCGGCGTCGTCGAGTCCCCGGCGCGCGGCACGGTCGGGCCGCACACCGAGAGCAGGGCTGCGCACGGATACGGCGATGCGCAGCCGCGCCGGGGACTCGAGCTCCTGCGGTACGCACCCGGCGAGCACGCCGAGCCCGAGCGTAACGTCGGCCACCGTCGTGGCGAGGATGCCGTGCTCGGCGAGGCCGAACCAGTCGTTGGCCCCAATACCCGCCGGCAGGACGCCACGGCCGGGCTTGATCCCCACGATGCCGCAACAGGCGGCCGGGATACGGATCGAGCCGAGTCCGTCGTTACCATGGGCGATCGGTACCAGGCCGGCCGCGACGGCCGCGGCCGCGCCGCCGGATGAGCCGCCCGCCGAGCGATCGGTACGCCACGGGTTGTACGTGGTCGCGGTCGCGTCGTCTGTGATCGGCCACAGTCCCAGCTCGGGCATCCGGGTCACGCCCACGACCACGGCGCCCGCGCCGCGCAGCCGACGGACCACGTCATGGTCGCGGTCAGCGACGGCGGCCCTCGCCTCGGCCGAGCCGTTCCAGGTCGGTAGGCCGGCGACCGGCGTGTTCTCCTTCACCGCGACCGGCACCCCGGCGAGCGCCAACTTACCGAGGTCGGGCCGGTCGTCAACCGCCCGGGCCTCGGCGATGGCGGCCTCGGCCCGGACCTCGCGAAACGCATTGAGCATCCGGTCACCCGCATGGATCGAGTCCAGGTGATCGGCAACGACCTCGGCGGCTGTAGTGTCACCGCGGCGCACCGCATGGGCGATCTCCTTCGCGGCGACGCCGGCCCAGGTGGCTGGCGGACGGAGCATGGAAAACCTTTCATGGTCATGGATCGGGGCTCCTGCCAGGACCCGATGTTGTTCGGCTCGAGGCGTTCCAACTGCAGTCGCTAGGTGAAAGCAAGGAGCCAGAGGGCACCTACGACTTCCAGCGATCAGTCGGTTTGGTCTCCGGATCGTCGGAGTAAATCCAGGCCGGCCGGCGGAGGGTGCTATCGGAGTTTCGGCGGCGTGACCCGGGATGCTGAGGTTGCCGAGAATCGGGCTACCGCAGGATGAGGCTCCACTGGTCAGTCAGAAGACGGCGACACCTACGGTAAGGGCAACTTTCGCCGCAACGACACGTGTACGGGTCATTTGGTTGATACTCCTCATGTCTGGCATGCCGCGTTCACGATGAACGTCCAACTTGTCTAACGATCAGCATTGGATCCGGTTCATCGACTCAACCAACCGTGGCCCGAGTCACAGAGGTGTACAAAAGAACAACATCCGCCATGGTGATCTCTGCGTTGACCCGCCGATGAGGATTGGATGCCGGCACAACCGGCAGGGTTGCCGGTACGTCGGGTGCCTGATCAGGGGTGGAGCTTGGGTAACGTTGCCTGGCGCTCAGGATGCCGACAGGATTCCGGCCAACCAGGCAATTGCACGCCGGATCGTTGGCGAGGTTCGCCGGTCGTCGGCCGGGCGTGCCATATTTCGCGCCGAAGCCAGTCGGGCGAACGGCACGGACGACCTGCTGGAACGGGCGCGCCGATGAATCCGAGCAGAATCGAACCAACCTCGTCAACCGTGGGCCACGGACCGGCTGCATGGCAGCGTTCGGCGAACCACCTCCCTGAACCCGGGCGATCCGTCGTCACTCGGTACCAGCCAGCTTGAACGCGGGGTCACGGTCAGGCCCAGAACATGTGCCACCCTGCAGGAAGTATTCGAATTGCCCGATGGCGTGCGCCAGGGCCCGCGTCGGCGGATGAGTTCGGCTTTTGATCTGGCCGATGATGGACTCGCCTAGGGCGTTGACTCGGCCAGGGCGCCGCAGCTGCCGCCGACCGAACCGACCGTCGGCAGCTGCCCGGACGCCGGCGAGCGCGTCGGTGTAGCGGATCGCCGTGTATTGGTGGCCGGCATCGCAACGGCGGATCAGTCCGTCCAGACGTTCGTCACGACTCCAGATCGCCATCTCGAGCGCTTGCATGGGCAAATCGGTGCCGTAGGCACTGTAGTTCGCCTCGTGGACCTGCTCGTTCAGCATCGCGTCGGCGACCGCGCGACCGACGGTGATCGGGTCCTGGCAGCGTAGTAACCCGACACCGACAGGAACCCGGTATCAGCCGCGTGCAGCACGGTGATGATCGACTCCAGCCCGAAGCGGTCCCTGCGCTCGTCGCCAAAGCGGATCACCTCGGTCCGGGGAGGTCGAGCTCCGCGGCGAAAATCGCGCTCGCCGCCTTCAGGATCTCGTTCGCCCGGCGCAGTTCGGCGTTCTCCCGGCGCAGCCGCTTCAACTCCGCCGACTCGTCACTGGTCGTGCCCGGCTGCCGCCCGTCATCGACCTGCGCCTGGCGTAGCCACTTCCGCACGGTCTCGCTGCTCACATCCAGCTTGTGGGCCACCGACGTGATCGCCGCCCACTCGGTGTTGTGCTCCGGCCGCACCTCCTCAACCAGGCGCAACGCACTGGCCCGGAAGTCAGCTGAATACCTACTCGGTCGTGCCATGACTCATCTCCTCACGGAATGGAGCCTCCACCCCAGGGCGCTTCAAAGGGCGAGGAGGCTGCCAACGCCGACAGCATGTTGTCGAGGTCGAGCCAGCGCAGGAACTGGTTGGGCACTACGTAGACCTCACCGAGCGTGGTGAGTCGGTTCAGCGAGACGACCACGACCACGACGGACTGGACATGAAACAGCAGCTGGGTGGTACACAACGACGAATCTGACGTGGCGGGCGGCTCCGGTGTCGTTCAAGGTCGTCATCGCAGGAATTCGATCACGCTGCCATGCCGGATGGCGGCACCGAGCAGCCGGCTTGGACCGTGTCACCGGGGCAATGGATGGGGCTCGGCGACGCGGGCCCCATCCATTGCCGTACCGCGGGCCCAGGCCATCAATCCTTGGCGAGCAGGTAGGCCCGGGCCGGGTCGATCCGGATGTTGACGTCGTCACCTTCGTCGAACAGCCGGCGAGGGTCCGGTCCCGCCTCGGCGACGGTGAGTGTGCCGGCGATCGTCTCGACCTCGTAGTCGACGGTGTGTCCGTGGAACGTCCGGCGCAGCACCGTTCCCAAGCCTCCTTCGGTTGCAGGTGTCAGCGTGATCGTCTCAGGCCGGGCCATCAGGTAGACCGGGCCGACGTACGGACGTAGCGCCGGATGCGCGGCGACCGTCATCTGCTGACCCAGCACCGTCACTTCCGCAGTACCGGCAGTGACCCGTTCCGGAACCACCTCGATGAAATTGGCACGGCCGATGAAGTCGGCGACGAACACGGTCGCCGGGCGGAAGTAGATCTCCTCCGGCGTGGCGACCTGTTCGATCCGGCCACGGTTCATCACGACGATCCGGTCTGACATGCTCATTGCCTCGTCCTGGTCATGGGTGACGTAGAGGCTGGTGATGCCGAGCATCTTCTGGATCCGGCGGATCTCCGCGCGCATCGCCCCGCGCAGTTTGGCGTCCAGGTTGGACAGGGGCTCGTCGAATAGCAGCACCCGCGGCTGCATCACCAGCGCCCGGGCGAGCGCGACCCGCTGTTGTTGACCGCCGGACAGCTCGTGCGGGCTGCGCCGATCGAGGCCGATGAGGTTCATACTGGTCAGCGCGATCTGCAGGGAGCTGGCGATGTCGTCCCGGCTGCGCCCGGCCAGGCGCAGTCCATACGTGATGTTCTCCGCGACCGTCAAATGCGGGAAGAGAGCGTAGCTCTGGAACACCATCGCCATCGGGCGCTTCTGCGGCGGCCTGTCGTCGATCACGCGACCGTCAAGTCGCACCTGGCCACCGGAGGCGGTCTCGAACCCGGCGACGATGCGCAGGGTGGTGGTCTTGCCGCAGCCGGAGGGACCGAGCAGCGTGATGAACTCGCCCGGCGCCACCTCGAGGTTCACGTGGTCCACGGCTGTGACCGGTCCGTCTCGCCCAGGGAACGTCTTGATCAGTTCGCACAGCTGTAGGGCCCCCGCAGCGTCGGCGACCTCGAACGTTGCTGGTTGCGTGGGGGCGGTCATCGAGGTTGCCTTTCTGCGGAGGCCACCCGGTGCAGCGTGGCGCTGCCGCCGACGAGAAGCCGGATCAGACCGAAGCTGGTGAGGACGATGGCGGTGAGCACGGTGCAGTACGCGAACGCGACACCGTACCGTCCGGTGTTCGCCGCGCTGAGAATCTGCGACGTGATGATCTTGGTATTCGGGGTTACGAGCAGAATGATGGTCGAGATCGAGGTCATGCTGCGCGCGAAGCTGTAGCTCAGCCCGGTCAGCAATGACGAACGGATGAGCGGCAAGGTCACGGTTCGGAACGTCTGTATCGGAGTCGCGCCAAGACTGGTGGACGCCTCCTCAACGTACGGATGCAGCTGGGTCAGGGCGGCCGACCCTGTCCGTAGTCCCGCGGGTACGCTCCTGACGACAAAGGCGAGCACGATGGCGATCGCACCACCCGCCACGGCACTGCCGCCGACCAGCCCGGGCAATACCTTCACTGGCCCGACGTACAGGTCCGGCCGGTAGGCGAGCAGGAAGCCGATGCCCAGAACCGTGCCGGGCACCGCGACGCCGAGCGTGCCCGCGAAGTCGAGCCACGGGGCGGTGGCTCGAAGGTGCCGGACGGTGAGCCAGGCGATGAGCAGCCCGATGATGCCGGCGACGGGCGTGGCGATCGCCGCCAACATCGTGGTGTCGAGCAGCGCCTCCCGCCCGACACCGGTTACTACCTCGCGCAGATGAGCGAGGGTGAACGTGTTGTCGACGCCGAAGGTGCGGGTCACCGCACCGACGATCACGGTGCCATACAGGGTCGCGATAAACAGCGCGATGAGCACGGCGGCGGCGAAGATGGGCCACCGGGTCCATCCGGTAATCAGGTGCACGCTGCCTGAGGGCCGGCCAGTGATGGTGGCGCGGACCTTCCGGCCGAGCCAGTACCGCTGCGCCACGTATAACCCGATCGACGGCACCAGCAGGATGAGGCTGTAGACAGCGGCGCCGAGGGTGTCGTATTCGCCGGTGACCGCCAGATAGGCGCGGCTGGCCAGCACCGTGTAGTCCCCACCGAGCGTCAGGGGGTTGGCCAGGTCGGCCACTGCCTCGACAAACAGCAGCAGGAATGGCGCGGCGAGACCGGGAGCCAGCAGCGGCAGCAGCACGGTCCGGAAGATCTGCCACCGGGAGGCGCCCATGTTCATCGCCGCCTCCTCCAACGCCGGGTCGAGCGCCCGCATCATGCCCAGCAGCCCCAGGTAGGCGACAGGAAACAGGGACACCGACAGTACGATCACCAGGCCGTCGAGACCGTAAATGTCGTACTCGACGCCGAACAGGCCATGGCTGATCGCGCCACGCCGGCCATACAGAACGATCGCCGCCGTGGCCACCGCAAACGGCGGGCTCACGATCGGTATCATCGCCATCACATGGAGGATTCGCTTGCCCGGCACGGCGAGCCTTGTCTGGACGAAGGCGAACAGAAAGCCCGTTGCGGTGCCGATGAGGCCGACGAGCAGGCCTAGTACCAGGGTGTTGCGCAGGACACGTAGATCCGTAGCGGATGTGAAAAAGTCGGCGTACCGGCCGAACGCGTCCGGAGAAAGCGCGGTGGTGAGCACAGCGCCGACGGGGTAGACGCTGCCGACCAGCACCACCGCCGCACTGAGCACGATGGCGGCCGTGACGCCGGCGTCTCGGCGGCGGCGATGCCTCGGGCCGCGGGGCTTCTCGTCGGTGCTGGGATGGTCAGGAGATTGGACAAGGACGGCCATATCAGGATCGCTCCTCAACGCCGCCTGAGGAGCGACGGCGTCGCCGCTCCTCAGGGATGACGGACCTAAGCTTTCGGTGCGGACGCGACCTCGGTGTCGAACCGCTTGGTGAGGTCCTTCTTCGCCTTGCCGGCCGCGTCGACGTCATAGTCGATGACCTTGACCTTGCTCAGATCGGCAGTCTTGTCCGAGACCTTGGCCGTGGGGTTGGTCGGCGCCTGGTACGCCTTGGCGGCGGGGCCGATCTCCTGGGCCTCTGCGGTGAGGGCCCAGTCGATGTATTCGCGGGCGCTGACGGGGTTGTGGGCGCCCTTCACCAGTGCGACACCGCCGACCTCGTAACCGGTGCCTTCGGCCGGGAAGGAGACCGTGAGGTCCTTGAAGCCCTGCTCCTGCGCGGCGACGCAGTCGTGCGAGAAGATCACGCCGACGCCCACCTCGCCGCGGGCCGCCTGCTGGGCGGGCGCGGCGCCGGACTTGCTGTACTGCAGCACGTTCGGATGTAGTTGCTTCATGTAGCCGAGGGCGGCGTCCTGGTCGCCGTGGTGCAGCGCAACCTGGGTCCACATCGCCGTATATGCGGTGCCGGAGGTCGACGGGTGCGCGATGCCGATGTCCCGCTTCAGGGCCGGGTTGAGCAGGTCCTGCCACGACTGCGGCACGGCGACGTGCTTCTCGGCGAGGATCTTCGTGTTCGAGCAGAAGCCGAGTAGCCCGACGTAGACGCCCGTCCAGCTCCCGGCCGGGTCCTTGTACCGGTCCGGGATGGCTGCCGCGTTCGGCGAGACGTAGTTCTCAAGCAGCTGCTGCGCCACCGCGGCGGCGTAGCCGTCGGCCGGGCCGCCGTGCCAGACGTCGAACTCCGGGTTCGCCTTGCCCGCCTGGATGCGGGCCACCGCCTCGCCGCTCGACAACCTGACATACTCGGCCTTGATGCCGGTCTTCCGGGTGAATGCCGCAGTCATCGCGGTGCACCACTCCTCGGTGGCGCCACACGCGACGGTGACCTTTCCAGTGTCCTTGTCCGACGGGCTGGCAGGGCTGTCAGTCCTGGCGCAAGCGGAGAGCACGACGAGTGCGACCGCCGCCGCGCTGAGCGCGCCGACGGTGCGGGAATATGGGACAGCCACAGGGGGTGACCTCCTCGGTCGGCCGGCGGCGGGCCGGCGTGGGGTGACATCGACCAAGCTAGGCGCCGACTGGGGATCCTCCGGTAACGGCGACGTGAGCGTTGGTGACAGGACCTGTCACCAAACCCTCGGGCGCTACCCTGTCTGCGGTAGGTCGGGAATCAGGTAGCCGACGCCGCGGATCGTACGGATGTACGCTGCGCCGTCGTCGGTAACGGCGAGACGGGAACGCAGCCGATACACGGTCGACTTGACGATGTCACGGCCACCGAGCATGTCAGCAGTGCCCCAAACGGCTCGGAGCAGCTCACGCCACGGCTGCGGCACACCACGGTTGATCGCAAGGTGTGCGAGGAGGTCGAACTCTGTGTAGGGCAGTTCGATCCGGTGTCCGTCGAGCACGACGGTGCGCCGTGCCGGGTCGATCGCCAGCCGACCCACCCGGATCTCCGACGCCGGTCCGCGGCGGCGGCGCACCAGCGCTTCTGCCCGAAGCGCCACCTCGCGCGGATGGAACGGTTTGGTGACGTAGTCGTCTGCGCCGCGCTCGAGACCGGCGATGACGTCGTCGTGCTGGGCGAGCGCGGTCAACAGCATGATCGGGATGTCCGAGCGCAACCGGATACGTTCGCAGACGCTGAGCCCGTCGAGGGACGGCATCAAGACGTCGAGCACGATGAGATCGACCTCATGCTGGCGCAGCAGCTGCAGCGCCGTGGCGCCGTCGTGCGCCACGAGAACCGAGAACCCCTGCGTCTCCAGCGCGAACCCGATGATCGCGGTCATCTGCGGTTCGTCGTCGACGACAAGCGCCGTCTTCACCGGCCACCACCCGCGGGAAGGGTGAGCAGGAAGGTTGTGCCGCGCGTCGAGGTCGTATCCACCATGATTGCACCACCGTGCAGCTCGATGATCGTCTTGGTGATGACAAGGCCGAGGCCGGTACCGTCGGCGAGCGGCCCACCGGTGGCGAACCTGTGAAAGAGCCGCTGGCGCTGCTCCCGGCTCATGCCGCAACCGTCGTCCGTGACATACACGGCAACGCCGGTGTCGATCACCTGAACCCGCACGTGGATGCTGCCGCCGACGGTGGTGAACCGGCTGGCGTTGGAGAGGAGGTTCGTCAGCGCCTGCGCGAGCAGCGTCGGGTCCCCGGTGATCCGGCGGGTCACCTGCGGCGTGTCCAGCGTGATGCGCTGCCGACGCTGCTCACACAGCGCGCGCATCGCGGTCACTACATCACGCGCGACGACCGAAACGTCAGTTGGTTCTAGGCGCGGATTGAAAACACCAGCCTCGACCTTGGCCTGGATCAGCAGGCTTTCACACAGCGCGATCACTTGGGTGCACTGCTGTTCGACGACGGTCACGAACCGTTGCTGCGCCGGGGTCAGCGGTCCGGGCGTACCCTCGAGCAGCAGATCCGCCGCACCCTTCATCATGCTCAAGGGGGTGCGCAGTTCGTGGCTGAGCGCGTTGACTTGCTCTGCCCGTCGATCCAGCAACTCGGTGAGCCGGGCAAGCTCCGTGCGGAGGTTCACCGAGGCGGTCCGCACACCGCTCACCGCCAGAGCGACACCACCGAACAGGCCGGCCGCTGCCACAGCCCAGGGCCACGCCCGCATCGCCATCGTCGCGAACACGGCGATGATGCCCGTGGTGCCTATGAGCCAGACCGTGGTCCGCGGCCATGCGGCGACGCTGCGGGCCAGGCCGTGCTGGTCAGTACTCGGAGTCGCGGCTTCGGTGGTCATCGTTCGTCACCTCGCCGTGAACCTACCAGGCGAGAGCCGGCCGCCGCCGCGTCGCATGTGCCAGTGCCATGTTCGCAGTCCACTAGGGCAGAGCCGACCCAGCGAACCCGGCGTCGTGTCAACGGATGGCAGTGCGCAGGCGCGCACAAGGCTCCTGCAAGACGGCGCAGCCGGCGTGGGCTCGCCGGTGGCCGGCGCGCCCACGCCCAGTTCGGGTGCTCCTAAAGCAGGTCGAACGACTCCCATGAGCCGATCACGGCGCGGTTGGCGATCAGGGCGCCTGTACCGCCATTTTCGGCGCAGACGTACTTGCCGTTGACCGTCGCGCGCAGGGACACGCTGCCGTCGGGGTTGTGGACGAGCTCGAACGTCTCCCAGGGACCGACGGCGTTGCGGTTGGCGATGAGCGGACTGCCACCGGCGGCCTCGGCGGCGACGATCAAACCGTTGGCGTGGGCCCGAAGGGCGATCCGGCCGCCGCCGAGGTCGATGCGGTCGAACTGCTCCCACGGTCCGACGGCGTTGCGGTTGGCGATGAGCGGACTGGCACCGGCGGCCTCGGCGGTGACGATCATGCCGTTGGCGTGGGCGCGGAAACTCACGACCGTGGCCGGCGGCGGCGTGGTGATACCGAAGAGGCCGAGATTGACCGCGTCGGCGATGGCTTGCAGGCCAGCCTCGTTCGGGTGCAGGTGGTCGCCGGCATCCAGACTCGGCAGGAACCATGTCGGGCGGGCCGGGTCGTGGGTGGCGGCGTCCTGGTCGACGACCCCGTCGCAGCCGCTGGCGGTGCTGCGGACGAACGCGTTGTACGCCTGCCGGCCGTTCTCGCCGACCTGGGTCCAATACGATGCGCCCTGGAATGGGGTCAGGGTAGAGCACAGGAACTTGATGTCGGCCTGGTGCGCCCGGCCAATGAGCTGCCTGGCGGCGGTGATGAGCTGATCACCGGTGACAGCGCCGCCGGTGCTGCCGAGGTCGTTGATCGGGTCGTCGGAGAAGATGACCCACTTGACATTGGCCTGGGAGAGCACGTCGCGGTCAAAACGGTTCGCGGCGCTTTGCCCGGCGCCGTCCGCGAGCAGGCGGTTACCACTGATGCCCTGGTTGAGCACGCCGATGGTGCGGCCAGCCTGGTTGAGCCGGATGGCGAGATCGTTGGGCCAGCGTCGGTTGACGTCGCCGCGTGATATGGAGCCATCGGTGAGCGACGCGCCGAGCGTGACTACGGCGCCCTCGGCGGCCAGGTTCTGCACGTCGAGGTTGGTCAGGAAGAAGTAGTTGCCGCGGGTCTGCGGATTCGACAGGGTGGCGTTGCCGGCGACGTTTCCGGCGGCAACGTAGTTGGTCTGCAGGGCCATGTCGTGCACGGTGGCGTTGCCGGTCGGACCCGGCAGGTAGAAACTGACCGCGACGTCCGCGAGCGCATCGACGGTGAACGAGACCTGGTCGCTGACGATGCTGCCGCCGACCGGAATGGTGGTCTGCGTGGCGCCAGCGAAGGTCACCGCCCGGTCGGAAGCAGCGTCGATCGACGATCCGGAGGTCCGCTTCGCGATGTGAACGTTGGCGATCGTGACCGGCTGATTGCCGAACGCGTTGGACAGCCGGACGCGCGCGGCAGTGCCGCCGATGCTGGTGTGCACGATCTGCCGGATGGTCTGCTGGTTGAACGTCGTGCCGCTGGCCTGTGGCGATGCCGCCCAGGTGCCGGTCCATGCCGGTGCGTCGGCCGCCGCCTTCGCGCCTTTGGTGGTGTCTCCGAGGGCCGGCTGCCAGAGGCTGGCGGCGACGATGGCCAGCGCGGTGGCGGTGGCGGCGATGATGAGTTTCCGTGTTCTCATGACGTTCTCATGACTCCGTTTCCTCGTGTGGTGCGGACTGGAAGCGCGATTCGCCGCAATCGCGCTCTCGAACGGTGGCGTAACTTGGGTGTGAGCCTGAACGGCCCCGTTGCTGCCAGGCTTGGGTGTTGCGCGGCACCGTGTGTCGTCGGTGTGGCTATGGCCGTTTGACGAGCTTGAACCGTTGGGCTGCGGAATCGTTGCACGTGTTCTGCTGCAACTGGACGCCGTTGGCGGCGGAATTGTCAGGCACGCTGAGGCATAGGCCACTGTTGCGGGCGGTAAAGGTGTACCAGCCGTCGTCGGTGACGGTGGCCTGCCATTGCTGGTTGGTGCCGCCGCCGTAGGACCAGGTCTGAATCGGGCTACCGGCCTCCGTGGCCGACGGGCCGCCGGTGACGTCCCATGCCTGGTTCTGCGTGGCGGAGTTGCGGTTGAGCACCTTGTAAACGCCGCTGCTGACGATGGCGAGTTGCCATTGCTGGTTCAGTGAGCCGCCGCACGCCCACTGCTGGACGCGCGTGCCGTTGACGGTGCCGGAGTCGGTGGCGTCGATGCAGGCGTCGCTGTTCTGGTTGACCACCTCGTACCAGGCGGTCGGGTCGATACTCGATGCGGTGGTGGTGCCGTTGAACGTCATGAAGTTGAAGTTCCAGCCACCGGAGTCCTGATTGAGGGTGAGCACCTGCAGGCCCGTCGGCAGCGTGAGGCTCGCCGTGGCGTTGGCCCATGCCTGCCACCCGCCGGTGGCTGGGACGTTGACCGCGCCGGTGAGATTCGCTCCCGAGGCACTCGACAAGTGGAACGCGCCCATGACGGCGGACGGCGCGGCGACGCGGAACGTTACTCTGTACGTGCCCGCGGTAGCGACCTTCACGGTGTAGCGCTGCCATTGCCCACCGCCGGTCCAGCCGAGATTCCAACGCCCTGCGGTGTCGGAGGTCGCGCTGAAGGCGTACACCCAGACGCGCTACGGCGTCGCGGACGCACTGTGGGTG